>JAGCZK010000211.1 GCA_017960065.1 Paludibacteraceae bacterium | reverse complement strand
TCATCAACCTGGCCAAACGCGGCGACGAAATCGCATCGGTTTGCAAGGTTATCCACGACGAAGAGGAACTGCCGACCGACGTCGAAGAGCAGTCGCCCGAACTGGCCGAAGCCAAATCCGAGTTTTTAAACATCGAAGGGGTTTCGGAGTCCAACGAAAACAATAATAACGAATAATCCTATAAATTCTAAACGTATGAAAAAAACATTGTTTATGTTTTCGGTTGCGTTGCTGGCCGCTTCGTCGGTATGCGCACAAAAGAAAAACGTTTCGCAGGCATCTTCGCTGCTGTACGAGACCCCGGTCAACTACAGCAAGGCGATTGCGCTGATTGATCAGGCCAAAGCCGACTCGACCACGTCGGGACTGGCGCACACCTGGTATGTAGCCGGCCGTATCGGCTATTCGATGGTCAACGCCGAGGTGCAGAAAACCATGTTGCAACAGCCGTATTCTGTCGATGATTTCTATAAAGGATTGTCGATGATGCACGACAATTACATGCAGGCCGATGCGCGCGACGGCCAACCCGACAAAAAGGGCAATCCCAAATACACCGAGCGCAAGAACATCCGCAATGATTTCAAAGAGTATCAGATCTGGTACCTGTACTTGGGTGTGGACTTGTACAACAGCCACGATTACGAGCGTGCCTCCGTATTGCTCGAGGATTACATGTCGATTGCGGATAATCAGATGTTTACGGCAAAAGACGGGGTGAAGGTGGATTCGCTGTATGCCCAGGCCTTGTATATGGCTGCCGTATCGGCCGTAAACAACGGTCAGGAAGAAAAATCGGCCAAGCTGATTGAGCAACTTAAGAACACGCCGTCGGATTACCAGCAGTTTGCCTACGAGTTGTTGGCAACCGAATACGAGAAGAAGAACGACATGGACAACTATGTGGCCGTGTTGCGCGAGGGTGTCAGCAAATTCCCGTCGAACACCTACATGTCGGGCCTGCTGATCAACTACTACCTGAGCATCAACAAGTACGACGAGGGCGTGGCCTATCTCGACCAGATGATTGCGCAAAACCCCGGAAACATCGAGTACCTGCGTGTCAAGGCGTCGGTATTGATTCAGGTGAAGAAATACGACGATGCCCGTGTGATTCTCGACGAATGCATCCGGAAAGACCCCTCCGATATGGACAGCTATTACTACATGGGACTTAGCTGGGCCAAGCAGGGCGAATCGCGTTTCCAATATGCCGATGACAACTGGAAAACGTTGGGTAAAGAATACGATTCCATCGTAGAGGAATCTAAATCGAACTACCGCAAGGCGCTGGAGTATTTCGAAACGGCCCACCAGAAAATGTCGCACAGCAACGGATTGTACAAGGAAATGTTGCAAAACATGCAGTTCCTGTATTCGAATCTGGGCAACCGCGACAAATTTGCCGAAATTCGCAGCGAGCTCGAAGGTCTCTAATCCTTCGGCTTCCCGATACAAAAAAGGTCCGCACGCTTTCGGGTGCGGACCTTTTTTTTGTATGTCGTGATTATTTCTTCGACCACTTGTTACACATCAGCTTATAGTTGCAATAAGAGCAGGGCTCTTTTTGCGCGGTGGGCAAAAAGAAGTTGTCGGGGTCATCCGGATTATCCGGGTCGAAGGGGTGTAGCATCCGCTTGATTTCGTCCAGGAGTTGGCTTTCAAAATTCTTGAGGGTGTCTCGGTCGGGGCGTTCGACCACCAAGGTGCTGTTGTTCTTGCTTTTGACTTGGCTGACCCGATAGATATGCCCTTCGGCAATGGTATCACATTCCTTATCGTATGCCCAAATATACAAAAGCAGTTGAAAATACTCTTTCACTTTGTTGGCGTTTTTACGGTCGAAGAGTTTTTTGAACTCCGGTTTTTCGTCGGCTTTCCCGGTTTTGTAATCGCAGATGCGCCAGCGATCATTTGTGCAGTCAATGCGGTCGATTTGGCCGCTAAAACGCACCGTTGGGCAGTGAGGGTCGCCCGTCGCCAGTTGCACTTTGTCTGAGTCAATGGGGCGCTCTGCGGCGATAAACGCAAACGGTGTTTGTTCCAGGTCTTTGTCGATGACCTTTTCGATGAGTTGGAGCATCAGCTTATAAATCAACAGGTTGAACCCTTTTAGCTGATGGTCTCCATATTCCTTGGCGATTGCCTCCTGGAGGTAGTCCTTGATTTTGGGCTTGATACGCTCGAGCGCCTGTCTGGTGACGGACAGATTCTTTTCGGCAAAGGGTTGGTAAATCTGTTGCAGGGCATAGTGGACAATATTCCCCATCTGGGATTTGTTGATGTATTCCTCCAACTCTTCGGGTTGCTTGATTTTGAGCAGGTACTGGTAGTAGAACCGGAGCTGGCATTCCATCCAGGTTTTCAAACTCGATGCCGAAAGTGTTTTGTTGTTGAGGTAATCATACAACTGCTTCATCACTTGCCCGTCTTTTTTGACGGCGAGGTTGATTTCGTTGGGTTTTCCGGTGCTGAACGTCACCTGTTCGTCGCTAATTTCGAAATCATTGGGGTAAAGCAGGCGCAGTTGCTTGATGTAGCGGCTTTCTTCGCCGGTTTTGACTCCTTCTGAATTGGAGTTGTAGATCAGCCAGACTTCGTCGCTGCGTTGGAGCAGGTGGTAAAAGTGATAGGCAAAGATGGCGTCTTGAAACTCGGAGGTCGGCAGGTGGAAAGGCTTGCGCAGTTCGTAGGGAATAAGCGATTGCGGGGTGGAGCTTTTCGGGAACGTGCCTTCGTTGAATGAGCAGATAATCAGCTTGCTGAAGTCGAGGCAGCGCGTTTCGAGCATACCCATGACTTGCAATCCGCCCAATGGCTCGCCTTTGAATGCGGTTTCGGCCGACTGTAGCAACGACCCCAGCAGGCGTTGCAAGGTGTGCATCTCCACAACCACGTCGGTATTGGCTTGCAGCAGGCTTTGTATGCGGCGGATTTCGCGTTCGCTTTGCAGCATAAATTCGCGGTCCCAACTGTTGGTGTTGGACGAATTTTCGAAGAGCCAGTTGATGATTTTCAAAAGGTAGCTGCACAGGTCTTGAGGCGTTTGCCGCTCAAAAAACAAATCCAAGGGCGTACCCTCGAATCTTTCGGCCGGAATGCGACTGATGTTTTCTTTTATCAGCTCTTTGGCCAACTTGTCCGCCTCACTTTTCAGCATCGTACACTGCATGTGCGTATGCTGCAACACGGCGAGCACCTGTTTGAACCAGAAGCCGTCGTTGTTGTAGTCGCGCTGCATACTCATGCAGCAGTCGAGCAGGTTGAGGATCGTGCTGTTTTTCAGCGGATAACTCATGGTGACATTGAGAGCGATTTCATTGCCACTGGCATCGGTTTTCGGAATCGAACTCAACATGGGCACCAGCAGGTTTTCGTCGGCCAGAACGACCGCGGTTTCCATATCCACTTTGGGCAGATTTTTCAGAATCTCGTAGGTGTATTTGACCTGCCCGATGTCGGACGATAGGTTCACGCAATGGATCTTGGGGTTTCCGGCATTCGCCTCGATTGTCAGTTTGGACGGAAAACTCCGGCTGTTTTCATAAAACCGGCTGGCCCGGTTATTTTCATCCTGGATGATGGAACTTTCGTAATCCCAATAAAAATCGGCTTTACCGATGGCCTTCAGCTTTTTGAACAGTTCGATGTCGGCTTCGGACATGGCGCTGAAACCGACAAAGACCACCTGCGTGTAGGGCAGTTCTTTCAAGTCGTTTTCGACCACCGTCCGATGCAGATGACCGCTGTAGGTCAGGCTGTTAGCCTCCAGGTCTTTGTTGAATTCGGTGTAGAGGTCATACAGCCTGGACCAGAGGCCAAAGTATTTCTGCTGGTGGTGGTGCTCTTCTGGATTTGTCGGTTCGTATGTCCAGAAGCGTTGGATGGCTTCTACTTGCTCTTGCTCGAGTTGGATGTCGTCGTCGAGTTGTTTCAGACTTTGTATGTTGGAAAACAGCCCCTTGGCCGGGACGAGGTGGTTGTCCACATCGTTAAAATCAGACAGGATGGTTTCGCCCAGCCAGACAAAGTTGTCGAACTTTTCGTCGGGATTAAGTTTCTTAAAGCATCGGTACAGCCTGAACAGCAGGCCCAAGCGGTCTTCGACGGTGAGCGGGCTCAAACTTTCGTAAAAAGAGGCAATGGTTTCGACTTTTGGCGAAAAAACCGGTTTCCCGGCTTGTTCGGCCAAGTATTTCTGAAAAAAAAGGCCTGCACGCCGGCTGGGGAATACAAAGCACATATCGCTGACCTGATTCCCGTACTCGCGGTGGAAGGCTTCGGCAATTTTCTGTAAGAATGGGGTTTTCATAGATAACAAAGATAAGAAAAATCTGTAAATTTGCGCCATGATTAATGTAGAAAAATTAACGGTGGAATTTGGGGCGACTCCCTTGTTCGACGACATCAGTTTTGTGGTAAGCAAGCATGAGCGCATCGCCCTGGTGGGCAAAAACGGTGCCGGCAAATCGACCATGCTCAAAATTATCGCCGGTTTGCAGGCTCCGACCTCGGGCACGGTCGGCAAACCAAAGGACCTGTGTATCGGTTACCTGCCCCAGCACATGATTCACAACGACCATACGACGGTTATCGAAGAGGCCGAAAAGGCCTTTGAACATATTGCCGCCCTCGAGCGCAAGCTCGAAGAGAAGAACCGGGCCTTGTGCGAGCGCGACGATTACGAGTCGGAGGCCTACGCGCGGCTTATCGAAGAGACGAGCGACCTCAGCGAGCAGTTGGGCATGATGGCCACCGGCAACCTGCGGGCCGAATCGGAGCGCACGCTGTTGGGCTTGGGCTTCAAGCGCGAAGATTTTGACCGTCCCACCCACGAGTTCAGCGGCGGGTGGCGCATGCGGATCGAGCTGGCCAAGATTCTGTTGCAGCGGCCCGACCTGCTTTTGCTCGACGAACCGACCAACCACCTCGACATCGAATCGATCCAGTGGCTCGAAAACTTTTTGGCCAACAGCCCGGCGGCCGTCTTGCTGGTTTCGCACGACAAGGCCTTTCTCGACCGTGTGACCACCCGTACCATCGAAATCTCGCTGGGCCATATCTACGATTACCGGGCCAATTACTCGAAGTATGTGCAACTGCGGGCCGAACGGCGCGAGCAGCAGTTGCGCGCATACGCCAACCAGCAGAAGGAAATTCAGGATACCGAGGCGTTTATCGAACGCTTCCGCTACAAGGCCACCAAGTCGGTGCAGGTGCAGTCGCGCATCAAGCAGCTCGAACGCATGCAGCGCATCGAAGTTGATTTGGAGGACAATTCGAGCCTGCACCTCAAGTTTCCGCCGGCGCCCCATTCGGGCAGTTTCCCGGTCATCGCCGAAGACCTGGCCAAACGCTATGGCAGCCACACCGTGTTCGAAAAGGTGAATTTCACCATCCGCCGCGGCGAAAAGGTGGCCTTTGTCGGAAAGAACGGCGAGGGCAAAACCACCTTGGTCAAGTGCATCATGAACGAGATTGACTACGAGGGTAAGCTGCAGTTGGGACATCAGGTCAAAATCGGATATTTCGCCCAAAACCAGGCCTCGCTGCTCGACGAAGAGCGCACCGTGTTCGAAACCATCGACTATGTGGCCGTGGGCGACATCCGCACCAAAATACGCGACATCTTAGGGGCCTTCATGTTTGGCGGCGAAGCGTCGGACAAGAAGGTGAAGGTGCTGTCGGGTGGCGAACGCAGCCGTCTGGCCATGATCCGGCTGCTGCTCGAGCCGGTCAACCTGCTCATTCTCGACGAACCGACCAACCACCTCGACATGCGCTCCAAAGACGTGCTCAAACAGGCCATCAAGGAGTTTGACGGTACGGTCATTGTCGTGTCGCACGACCGCGATTTTCTCGACGGGCTGGTGTCGAAGGTGTATGAGTTCGGTGGTGGGGCCGTCCGCGAGCATTTGGGCGGCATCTACGATTTTCTCGAACGCAAAAAACTCGACAGCCTGCAAGAAATCGAGCGTTCCAAGAAGCCGGCCCCCGTTGCCAAGGCGGCGACGGCAGCCGAAGTGGCGGCCCCTGCCGCAGAATTGTCGTGGGCCGAGCGCAAGGAGCTGCAGCGCAAGCAGCAGCGGGCCGAGCGCCTGGTCGAACTGTGCGAGGTCAACATCGCCGAAAAGGAGGCCGAAATCAAGGCTGTCGAAGAAAAAATGGCATCGGGCCAAGCCGATGCCATTTTGTTCGAGACTTACGCCCAACTCAAGAAAGAGCTTGACGCGTTGATGTCGGACTGGGAAAAAGCCTTATCCGCCACACTTTGAGAACCCGCAGTTGTTGCATTTCATGCAACCTTCGGTAAAGGTGAGCGGCTCGCCGCAGTTCGGGCATTTTTGACCTGTGTCCGAGCCGTCGGGGATGTACTTTTTCAGGGCGCGTTCCACGCCGTTTTTCCAGTTGTTGATCGAATCGTTGTTGAGTTGCAGGCCTTCGATCAGGCGTACCACCTGGTCGATGGGCATGCCGTAGCGCAACACGCCCGAAATCAGCTTGGCGTAGTTCCAGTATTCGGGGTTGAACTTGTGCGACAGGCCCTCGATGGTAATCTTGTAGCCGTATTTGTTGGTGAACTGGAAGTCGTAGGTCTTGATGCCGGTGTCGCCTTCGTGCATGTTGCGGATAATTTTACCCTTGTTGACCGACTTGGGCAGCATCAGGCCGTCTTCGTCGTCCGACGGACCCGTGAAAATCTCGTACGGGCGGTCGTTGAGAATGCCGACGAAGGCAATCCATTTCTCCTTGTTGTTTTGGAAGCGGACCACGTCGCAATCCAAGGCCTGCGGGCGTTTAGGCGTGATTTCGGGGTAGCATTTGCACGGCCCCGGCTTTTCGTTTTTCTTCGACTCGCTGAGGCTTTCGAGCACGCCCGTACGCGAACCTTCGCGATAGACGGTGCAGCCCTTGCATCCCGATTTCCACGCCTCGACGTAGAGTTGGCCGACCAGTTCTTCGCTGACATCGGCGGGCAGGTTGATGGTGACGCTGATGGAGTGGTCCACCCATTTTTGGATGCGGCCCTGCATTTTCACCTTTTCCATCCAATCGACATCGGCCGAGGTGGCTTTGAAGTACGGTGAGCGTGCCACCAGTTCGTTGATTTCGTCCTGGCTGTATTTTTTGGTGGTGTCGATGCCGTTGATTTGCATCCACGTCACAAATTTGTGGTGATAGACGATGCGCTCCTCAAAGCTGTCGCCGACTTCATCGACCAAATCCACATGGACCCCTGGGTCGTTGGGGTTGACCTTGCGGCGGCGCTTATAGACCGGCATGAACACCGGTTCGATGCCCGACGTGGTTTGCGACATCATACTGGTCGTACCGGTGGGGGCGATGGTGAGGCAGGCGATGTTGCGGCGGCCGTACTTCTTCATGTCGGCGTACAGCTCGGGATCGGCCTCGCGCAGCCGTTTGATAAAGGGGTTGTGCTCCTCGCGCTTGGCGTCGAAAATGTCGAAGGCGCCGCGCTCTTGGGCCATGATGACCGACGAGCGGTAGCACGACAGGGCCAGGGTTTTGTGCACCTGTTCCGAAAAGTCGCTGGCTTGCGGAGTGCCGTAGCGCAGTCCGAGAGCGGCCAGCATATCGCCTTCGGCGGTGGTGCCCACGCCCGTACGGCGTCCTTGGCTGGTCTTGTGTTTGATCTTGAGCCACAACTGCCGTTCGGTCTGCTTGATTTCGTCGGACTCGGGGTCGGATTCGATTTTCTCGAGAATCAGGTCGATTTTCTCCATCTCCAAATCGATGATGTCGTCCATAATGCGTTGGGCCAGAATGGCATGCGCTTTGAACTTGTCGAAATCGAAACGCGCCTGCGGCGTAAAGGGCTGGTCCACATACGAATACAGGTTGATGGCCAGCAAGCGGCAGCTGTCGTAGGGGCAGAGGGGGATTTCGCCGCAAGGGTTGGTCGATACCGTGCGGTAGCCGAGGTCGGCGTAGCAGTCGGGCACCGATTCCTTGAGGATGGTGTCCCAGAACAGCACGCCCGGTTCGGCCGACTTCCAGGCGTTGTGCACGATTTTTTTCCACAAATCGGCCGCCTTGATGTTTTTGGTGATGCGCGGATTTTTGGCATCGATGGGGTATTGTTGCACGTAGTCGCTGTCGTTGAGCACCGCTTGCATAAAGTCGTCGTGGATTTTGACCGACACATTGGCGCCCGTCACCTTGCCTTGTTCCATTTTGGCGTCGATAAACGCTTCGGAATCAGGGTGTTTGATGGACACGCTCAACATCAGCGCGCCTCTGCGGCCTTCTTGCGCCACCTCGCGGGTCGAGTTGGAGTAGCGTTCCATAAACGGTACGATGCCCGTCGAAGTCAGCGCCGAGTTCGTCACCGGCGAGCCGGCCGGCCGGATGTGCGACAAGTCGTGACCGACGCCGCCGCGGCGTTTCATGAGTTGCACCTGTTCTTCGTCGATTTTGATGACGGCGCCGTAGGAGTCTGATTCTCCGTCGCAAC
>JAGCZK010000210.1 GCA_017960065.1 Paludibacteraceae bacterium | reverse complement strand
TCCGGTGATACCTGCAAGAAAAACCGTTGCAACATGGCGGGGAGAGGGCGATAACGTAATCTGATTCTTGGCATCGGCTGCTCACCTATTCGGCTTGGACGTTGATTTATTCTGCTCTTGGATTGCCATCCGCTCACGTGCGTACGCGATAGCCTTCTGCAATTTTTGCTCCAATATTTTCTTGTCTGGCAACATGGTCATATATTCTGCTACGCGGATATTACTTTCCTCTAAATGCATGAGTTCCACATGCTCGTCGTTCTTGCCGGCACATAGAATCAAACCAATCGGAGCATTTTCGCCTTCTACCCGCTCATATTTCTCCAACCAACGCAAGTACAACTCCATCTGACCTTTGTATGCCGCCTTGAATGAATCAATCTTCAAATCAATTGCCACCAAGCAATGCAAACGGCGATGGTAGAATAAAAGGTCAATATAATAATCCTCGTTGTCAATGGTAATCCGTTTCTGCCGGGCAAGGAATGCGAAATCAGAACCGAGCTCTTCAATGAACCGCTGCATTTCTGCAACGATAGCACTCTCCAAGTCTTTCTCCGAATAAGTGTCTTTGAGTCCGAAAAGATGCAGCAGGTACGGATCTCGGAACACCATGTCCGGTGTCATTTTGTTTTCGTCACGCAAAAGAGCAATGTCATGTTTGATAGTATCTTCCGGCTTGCGACTGATAGCTGTGCGCTCATAGAGTTGCGAACTGATTTTTTCGCGCAGCATGCGCACACTCCAGTGTTCGGTTATCGCCATCTGTTCATAGAACGAGCGTTTGAGCGGTTCACGGATGGGAATTAAAGCGATGAAATGCGTCCATGACAATTGTCGTATCAGTGATGCGACAATTCCAAAGTCTTGATATTCAGTCGCAAACTGCACCATTCGACGCACATTCTTTTCCTCAAACCCACTGCCATATTCTTCCGCCAATTGTCGTGACACTGATACGACAATTTGTTTTCCGTACTCTGCACGACTACCTTGCAGCACAAACGTATTAATGGCATTACCTACATTCCAATATAGCTGCGTCGTCTCATCGCTCACCACAGACGCAACGCGTTTGCGGGTGTTGTCTATGAGTTCCCGTAATTGTCGCAATAGTGGTTCGGCAATAATTGCAATCTGTGCTGAGTTACTTTGTCGGTTTTTCTCTATATTTGCCATAGTCCGTTATTTCATCTAACTTACAACCTTACGAAATAGTCTTTCGGTCGCTCATAGCTCAGAGTTTGGGTGTGCAGTAATGTATCGGCGGTTGGAGTCATGAATCTTGGCTCCTGTAGGACGTAACAAATCTGCATCTACCAGTTTGTTGATATATTGATCCAATGTTTTGGTATGATACTTGACCCCCACCATATTCAAAATTTCCTGTGCCGTGCGTGGCGTCTCGTCGCAGAAGTTTAGCACTTTTCGTTGCTTGGCAGTCAGACAAGGTTTGGCACTTTTCGGCTCCTGATCTGACACTTTTTCGGCTGGGTTTGACACTTTTTGTACTTGCTCCGTTACTTTTTTCGTCTAACTCCGTTACTTTTTGAGACCGCTCGGTTACTTTTTCAAAAATGGATATAAGAATTCTTCAAAAGGAGGTATCATACGCAAAATAAAAATAGTTTGTTCTTAATCGGGTAAAGATATATATTCCCTGTTGTTTCTCCAAACAATTTTTTCAACAGAGCGCCCTTTCAGCGTAGCCTCTTTTTGTTCGCAGAAAAGTCTCTTCTTCCAAATAATTCATATCTTTGCCCTTGAAATTCATTCCTTATTATGAAAAAGTGGAGTTTGTTTATCGTCGTTTGCCTGTGTTTGCAAAGTTGTGGTCCGGTAAAGTTGCTACCAACTAATTATGTGTCCAACGGTTCGGACGATGTCAGAAATTATGACAAATTCTATGTGATTCCAACGGCGCCAAAGGTTGGCGGTTCGACTTATTATTATAATTACGGCATTGGGGTAGGTTCGACCAAGTCGGTCAATGCGAGCGATATTATCAGCGGATATCTGATGCGGGAAGGATATACACGGGTGGAAAACATAAACGACCAGTTCCCCGAAAACACCATGTTGATTGGCTATGGAGAGATTGGTGTTCGATCGTTGGGAGGACTGCGAGGTTACACGATAGAGGTGTCCATTCAGTTTTCAAATGCAAATACCCACGAAAAGATATGCATGGTTACAGGCGAAGGGATTGGGCCTACCGAAGCCGATGACGTTCATGTCGCTATCTTCCGTTGCCTCGACACGATTTTCCATCCCGAAAGGATGTCAAAATAAACGGCCGCTTTACTTTCCCCCCTTTTCGCGCCAGGCTTCCAGCAACAGCCAAAGCCCGTCTTCGCTGAGGACGCCGCGCTTGAGCGATTGGGGCAGTTTGCTGGCTGCATCGGCTTCGAAGTCGCGCCGCCACTGTTTCGAAGCGTAGTAGCGCTGCAGCTCGGCAATGGCCGGGGCAATCGCCAAAAGCGAGGCCTTCGATGCTGCCGGGTCCTTGAGCACCGCCGGGCAGCGGTCGTACAGCTGCTCTTTGTGTCGGATTCGTTCGATGCGTGTCATAATGGTTGGGTGGTGTAACCCTTCGTTTGCCAAACAAAGTTAAGCGTTTTTTACAAAAAACATCACTTCTGGTGCCAGAATACCTCAGGGAATCGCCTCTCTGATCAACAATTTCCACTATCTGTTTTGTAGTATCTAAAATAGATAGTGGTTATTTTTGTCGTTCATTATTCAATATTTCATCAAAATAATATATTTTTGTGTTTGTAATTATCCTAAACTCAGTATGAAGGCGAAACTTTTCTTGATTTTGACCATTGTCGGAATTGCATTTCTGGCCGTGTCGCTTTGGGTCATTCTTTCGAAGGGCAGTAACCGCACCGCCGTTGGGTTACGGTGCAAGCTGGCCTCCTATATGCTTGGCGCCATGTCGATGCTCACGGCCACGTCTTGCGAAGGCCCCACGAGCCCCGAACTGTACGGCCCCATGCCTGCGCCCCTTCTTTATGGTCCGTGTCCGTATGAAGAGACCGAAGAAGACCGCCCGAACGACGATCTTCAAGAGTCGGACTATATGATTCTGAAAGACGGCCAACCGACGGCCGATGCTCAGGGCGACAAGTAGGCGTTGGACCTTCGCCCCAATGGCGAAAGCAATATGACAAAGAATTGGCTCCTACCGAAAAACACAAGCGGGATATCCGAAAGGGATACCCCGCTTGTTGTATTTGGAGCGTGTGCTCAGCTTATTTCTTAAGCGACGAGAGCAGGCTGGTCAGGCTCGAGGCGGTAGAGGCGATGCTCGATGCGGTGGAGCTGGCTTGTGCCGATTTCGACGATAGGGCGCTGAGGTCCATGCCGCTCAGACTCGAAATTACGCTATCGACGTTGCTGGTCGTAACGGTTTGCATCGAACCCGAAATCATACCTTGGGCAAAGCTCTTGTAGTAGCTCGAGTTTTTCTCGGCGTTTTTGATGGTGCCTACCGAGCTGGCCAACGAAGCGATGTTGAGCAGGTTGCTGGCGTTTTGCAAGTCGAGTTTGCCGTCGGCTTTGTATTGGGTGTACAGGTTCTTCAGGGCGCTACCGCAGCTTTGGCCGGCAGACATGCCCGAAGTCGAGGTGGCCGAAGCGCTCGACGTGCTGGTGGAAGACGAGCCGCATGCGGTCAGACCCAATACGGCGATCAACAAAACAGAAATAATCGTTTTAGCTTTCATATCGATAAAATTTTAGATAAATGTTTATTGAAAGGTAAAATTACAAATTCTTTTGAGATAGCGTATGTTTTTGGCGCAAAATTTGGGGAACTGGCTTAAATAATCTTGTTCGGGTCTTCGGTGCGGTCGATTTCGCCCTCCTTAAACTGTTCGGGATACAGGATGAGGTAGCTTTGCTGGGTGCCGTAGAGCTGGCGGATATTTTGCGACAGCCGCTCGAGCATCGGCGTGTACGACATGGAGGTTTTGCGCGCCGTGACAAACACCAGCAAGTCGTTGGTTTTGATGCGTTTGCTAAACTCGGCCGCATCGTCCCAGTTGGTTTTTTCGAAAAAGCGCGGGCGCAGGCCGATGCGCAGGCGGTACACCGCGTTTTTGATGCGCGGCACGCTGGCCTTGTTGCAGTAAAAGTCGAGCCCGGCCTCGATTTGGCGTGCCAGCGTCGCCACGCGCTGCACCCATTTGCGGAAGCCCGATTCGTACTCGGCGTTTTCGGGAACGAAGACCACCATGCGCTTGATGGTGGCCAGCGGTTGGGCCGGATTGTAGATGCAGACCATGCGGTTGGTGCTGCGGATGACCGATTCGGTGGTGGGCCCCAACAGATTGTCGGACGGGTTGGCGGGGTGGTGGATGCCCAAAATCACCATCGAAATGTTCTTTTCGCGAACGACGTTGAAGATGCCGCTGGCCGTGTTGAGGTCGTAGCGCACAATCTTTTTGACCTTGGCGTCGGCGCCGTTGCCCAGCGACTTGGCCTTTTCGAGCAGCTTTTCGCTCTGGATGACCGCCCGGTCGTCGTGGCTGTTCATGTCGGCCACATGCAGCACGTAAATGGGCTGCGATTCGCGCTTGGAGCGCATCATAAACGACAGCTCCATCAACTGCGGCATGGTGTTGGTGTCCGACAGGGGCAGCAGCATGCGGAATTCGGGCACATACAGGCGGCCCCGGTCTTCGCTGTCGTCGATGGCCAGGCGGCGCGAGGCCCGTTCGGTCACCACCGAGCTGATGGTGCAGGTAAACAGAATCATGATGATGGTGCCGTTGAGAATCTCTTCCGACAACATGCGGATGGGGTGTCCCGTCGCCGTGTGGCCGACGACAATGTTGTAGCCGATGACCACGGCCGCCAGGGTCGCCGCCGCCTGCGCATTGCTGAGGCCGAAGAGCATCATGCCCTCGTTGCGGCTCATCTTAAAGGTTTTGCGCGTGGCCACGGCGGCCAGGTATTTCGACAAGGTGGCCACCAGCGTCATCACCAGTCCGGTAAAGACCGTGATCCAGCTGCTGAGAATCAGCCTGAAATCGACAATCATTCCCACACTGATCAGAAAGAAGGGGATGAAGATGGCGTTGCCCACAAAGTTGATGTTGTGCATGAGCGGCGACTGCTTCGGCACCAGGCTGTTGAGGGTGATGCCCGCCAAAAAGGCGCCGATGATGTATTCGAAGCCGGTCAGTTTGGCGATAAAGGCCGCCAAAAACACCATGGCCAGCACAAAAATGTATTGGGTGATGGGGTCGCTGTAGCGTTTGAAGAAGCGGCGGGCCACCATGGGGTAGAGCCAAAAGAGCACCAGGCCGAACACCGCCGTTTTCAGCGCAAACCATAGCCAGAAATTGGGGCTGAGCTCGCCTTTGGCACATTCGATGACGATGGCCAGCGTCAGCAGCGAGAGGATGGTGGTGATCATGGTGCCGCCCACCGTAATGTTGACGCTGCGCTTGCGGGTGACGCCAAACCGGGCCACAATCGGATAGGCCAGCAGGGTGTTGGAGGCGTACATACTGGCCAGCAGCACCGACGAAAGCCCGCAGTAGCGCATAAAGGCCTGGCGGTTGTCGGCGCCGCGCAGCCACTCGACCGCCTCGCCACCGACCGTTTGGGTGTAGATGAGGTAGATGAGGCCGAATCCCGTAAGGATGCCGAGCAACATGGGCACGGCAAAGGTGAACAGACCGAACACGGTCGATTTCAGACGGTTGCGCCTGAAGTCGTTCATGTCCATTTCGATACCGGCCAAAAACATGATGTACAGGATGCCCACCTGGCCAAAGAGCGTGAAACTGGCGTCGTGGTCCAGCACATGAAAGGCATGCGGCCCCAAAATCACACCTGCCAGAATCAGCCCGACGATATGCGGAATGTGCAGCCGGTCGAAGATGATCGGCGAGAACAGGATGATCAGCAGCACCATCGAAAAGATGAGTACCGGATCGGCTATCGGCAGGTGAAACAAATCGAGCAGGCTATCCATAGCAGGTTAAGAGCGGGTTTGGCCGTTGCCGGTAATGAGCCATTTGTACGAGCAGAGTTCGGGCAGCGCCATCGGGCCGCGGGCATGCAGTTTTTGGGTGGAGATGCCGATTTCGGCTCCCATGCCAAACTGCGCTCCGTCGGTAAACGAAGTCGGCGCGTTGACATAGACACAGGCCGCATCGACTTCCTTGCGGAAACGCTGCGCGCAGGCGGCGTCTTCGGTGATGATGCACTCGCTGTGTTTCGAACTGTAGCGGGCAATGTGCTGCAGGGCTTCGTCGAAACTGCCGACCGTTTTGACGGCCATGCGCAGGGCCATGAATTCGGTGCCGAAACTTTCGTCGGTGGCCTTGTGCAGCAGTTCGGCGGGGTAATGCCCGGTCAAGAAGGTATAGGCCTTGGGGTCGGCTTCGATGACCACCCCCTTTTGGCCCATTTCTTCGCAAAGCGATGCCAAATCGGGCAGCCGGTGCTCGTGAATGATCAGGCAGTCGAGCGTGTTGCAAACGCTCGGGCGGCGGGTTTTGGCATTGGTGACGATGGCTCGGCCCTTGTCGAGGTCGCCGGTCTGGTCAAAGTAGGCGTGTACGACCCCGGCCCCGGTTTCGATAACCGGCACGCGCGAATGGTCGCGGACAAACTCGATGAGGCCCTTGCCGCCTCGCGGAATAATCAGATCGACGTAGCCGACCGCATTCATCAGTTCGGCGGTGGCTTCGCGGCCGGCCGGCATCAGGTGCACGCAGTTTTCGTCGAGGCTGTGCTCGCGCAATACCGAGCGAATCAGGCCGACGATGGCCGAGTTGGACTGGTAGGCGTCGGTGCCGCCTTTGAGCACGCAGACATTGCCGCTCTTAAAGCAGAGGGCAAACACATCGAAGCTCACGTTTGGACGGGCCTCGTAGATGATGCCGATGACGCCGAAGGGGACACTCACTTTTTCGAGTTCGAGTCCGTTGGGCAGGCGGCGTTGCTCGAGGGTGCGGTCGAGTGGCGAGGGCAGTGCGGCCACTTTGCGCATGTCGGCGGCGATGTCCTTGATGCGCGAGGCGGTCAGTTGCAAACGGTCGTAGAGGGGGTTGGCGGGGTCCATGGCCGCCAAATCGCGGGCATTGGCCTCGAGCAGGGCTTGGGTTTGCGCTTCGGCGCGGTCGGCCACGGCCAGCAGCAAGGCGTTCTTATCTTGTTCGCTCACTAAATTGAGGCGGCGCGAAGCCTCTCGGGCAAGTTCTTTCCACATAGGGCGATGGTGTTTTTGTTTTTGCAAAGATAAAAAAATAAGGGCAAACAAGCAAGTGTGCCGATGCTTGGGCAAAAGAAAACCCGCTGTCGAGCAGACAGCGGGTTTTCTTTTGTTCTCTCGGAGAGATTTTATTTTACCAATCTCCATGGAAGTCAAGACCTCCTGTGTAAATGATTGTTAAGGGCTTTTGTTCTCCAGTGTTGCTGTCGTATAACATACAGTCGACATTTAATGAAAAGTCCCAACCCGAACCGCTGGGCAAGAAGGCAAAAGAGCCTTCTTCAAAATAACTTCCTTCTAGTAAAGTTTGGATTCCTGCATAATTGTGAACTTCCATGTGCAAATTGTCGTAGTCCGTGCTAGGTGTTACCGAAAAATCTATCTCTTCGAACATCATTGTCTGTGAAAAATAAAGGAGGATACTTGGAACATCTGCAGCATAAGCATATTGGGGTTTGTAGTCTGGGACCTCTCTTGTACAGAATAGTATTTCATAAAAACCGTGATCTGCGTTGGTGGTGTTCAAGTTCACGTATGTGATGGGGTATTTTTTACCATCGATATTCATGAACTTTTTGCTGTTGAATACCCATACAGTATATTGTTTCAGTTTTTTGTTGCCTCGGGTTACAAAAACTGTGGTAGAACCTGCTTTTAGGCCGGTCACAATACCGCTTTCTACAGTAGCGACTGATTCGTCTGATGAGAACCATACAAGATCATCTCCGGCAAAATCTTGCGGATTGTTGGTTTGCAAAGTAATAGTTTTGCCTTCTTGTATTGACACTTCCTGTATCGACGATAAGACGGTGGTTCCATATACAGGTTCGTCTTCTTTGCAGGCCGTCAGTGCTAATACAATAAACAAGATGGGTAAGTGTAAATATAGATGTTTCATAATGGGTGCGAATTAAATTTAATAACCAGAATATTGTCCGAAAATTTTACCATTGTAGGCAAGGAACCAGTCGCGGCCATAAACATCCTTTCCTGTTAACTTGAAAGAGTATTTCTCACCGCTTTTTTTGATGTCGATCATGAATTTTTGGTACCAACTTCCTTGAAACAGATAAATCCAATCATCATCATATTCGTATTCGGTATTCATGTATTTGTAGTCAAAATCCCAATCGAGGTCTATTTTGTAGGTGCCAGCTTTAATTGGAATATATTCATCTGAAAGAGCGTGTTCTATAAGAAGCGGAATTTCGCATGCGAATCCACTTTCTTCAGCAGGATATAAGAACCAACCATGGCCATTGCTCGAAATGCTTTTGCTGTAGCACATCAGTACATGGTAGAAATTTCCCGTTTCTAGACCGGTTTCTTCTTTTAGTGTCCAAGCGTCCATGCAAGAGTCAAGACTGAAGGAGGAAATCTGCTTGCCGTTTTCGGCAAGAATAAACTGGTTGTTAAGTACAATAACCTTGATTTCGGCGATGGAGTTGCCGTTGGTATCTTTAGCCGTAATGGTGGTTTTGCCTTTAGCAACACCAGTAATGACACCTTCGGCACTTACACTGGCAATGGATTCGTCGGCCGAGGTCCAAGTGAGCCCTGTTTTTTCATCGCTTGAAAGTACGGGCGAAAATGTTTCTCCAATGGTAAGAGCGGTAAGGTCTTTTTTACCAAAATCCTCGATAACTGTTTGGGCGTACTCCGGCTCTTCGTTGCACGAGGTCAAGCCTGCAAGCAGGGTGCAAAAAGCGCCAAGCGCCAGAAATTTTGTTAAATGTTTCATGATGATGAATGAATTATATTATAAATACATGCAAAGATAGAACATTTTACCAAAATGTAAACAAAAATTAACAAAAAAGAAAACCCGCAAGCGTGATTGCCTGCGGGTTTTCTTTAAGGGAAGGGGTGGATTACCACCAATCTTTTTCGTATTCGGGCGTGCCGTTGTAATGGAGTTCCACGACTACGATTTCGCCGGTGGTTTCGTTGAAGACGGTCATCTTGGTGTCAATGGTGAATTCATACTGATATCCGTTGTCCGTCAGCTTGAACGAGCAGCCTCCGCCGTTTTGATCGTAGATGTCGGCAAAGGCATATCCTTTTTCTTGATAAAGGTAAACATAGACATCGTTGTCGTTGCCGCCGTAATTGGCAAAATCGATGTCCACCTCGTCGGGGAGCGATTGTTTGACGTAAAAATACAAGGCGGGCTTTCCGTAATTGTAAAGGTAGTAAGGCTGTCCGTCGGGAATTTCTTGGTCTGCGAAGCACAGTTCATAATACGAGCTGTTATCTGTGTTGCGCGAAACCTCGATGATGGGATGGGCCACACCGTTTACTTTGAAGTATTTTTTGCTGTTGTACACCCATACGGTATAGCAGGCCAAGGTCCTTTCCCCCTTGGTGGCGAGGACTTGGGTCGAGCCCGGGGCAATGCCGGTAACGATGCCGCCCTTGTCCACGGTGGCGATGGCATCGTCGACCGATATCCAAACCAAGCTGTCGCCGGCAAAGTCGGCGGGGGTGTTGGTTTGCAGTTGCAAGGTCTTGCCTTGGGCAACAGAGACTTCGGTTTTGTCCGAAATGGAAGCGGTGCCCACGATGGGAGCCTTCTCTTCGCAGGCCGTCAGGGCGCCGAGCAGCAGTCCGAAGGCCAATGTATTGAGGATGTTGAAGTGTTTCATGTTGGTAGAATTAGTCTATTGTTCTGTCATTTTTCCGGAGTATAGGAGTTGCCATTGGCGTTTGTAATCGTCCACGCCGGTATATTTTACGGAGTAGTTGTCTCCGGTCTTCTGCAAATCCAGATAGTAATTGGTTGAGTAGTTCCAGTAGGCGTATACCCAATCCCAATTTCCTTCCACGTCGTTGGCATTGACGAATTTGTAATCGAAGTCATAACTATCATGCTGAATTCTGTACTGGCCTGCCGGCAGACCCGGGTATTCTCCGTAAAACGGTTGTACGAAAGACAGCGGAATTTCGACGACCGCGCCAACGGTTTTTCCGTCATTGTCAGGAAAAATCACCCATCCTGCCCCGTCGCTCGAAATCGTTTTGGTGTAAAAGAGCAGGTTGTGCATCACATAGTAGTCGTCTCCATCGTATTGGTCGATGTCATACCAGGCATCCATGCAGGAGTCGATGGCAACGGACAGCAGCACCTTCCCGTTTTCGAACAGGGTGAAACTGCTCTTGGCCAATACCTGGACTTTGACCGAAAGGACTTCGGTTTCGCCGTTCAAGGCCTTGATGGTGGCCTTGCCTGGACCAACGGCCGTAACCAAGCCTTCGGCCGACACGGCGGCCACCGCTTCCTTGTCGGAAGTCCAGGTCAGGTTTTCGCCCCCGGCAACTGCGGCCGAATAGGTTTCGCCGGCAACCAGCACAATGCCGTTTTTGTCGATTGTTTTGACTACGCTTTGTGCGTACTCGGGCTCTTCGTTGCAGGCCGTCAGTGCGCCCAGCAGGCCGCAAAGCAGGCCAATGGCCCCCAATTTAAATGCTTTATTCATGGTTGTTGTTCCTTTCGTGATTAATAAACTTCATTGTAGTCCGGCTTCCCGTCGTAGTAGAGGTCAATCGTATGGGTGTCGCCGTTGTTGCGGTCATAGTAGGTTCCTTTTATCCGGATGGAGCAGTTGTTCGCATCGTTCTGCGACAGAAGGAACGTGCCGCTTTCGAAATCGTCGCCATATCCGTAGGTACTCATTTGGTCGAAATAGGTGTACATGCGAAGGTTGTCTCCAAGGCTGCCGGTGCTCAGGTCGAATTCTTCGTCCAAGGTGGTGGCGGCTGTGCCGTAAAGGTCTATGTCCACCATTTTCCAACCATCCCAAGAGTAATTCAGGTCTTCTGCCGTCAGATTCTCTTCGGCGATGAAATAAAGGTAGTCCCCCATGCCGGAGTAGCGTGCCATAAAGAGAATCGGGTAGAGGACGCCGTCGATTGCCATGTATTGTTTTTTGTTGTACACCGTAACTTGGTACGAGGCCACGGTCTTGGCGTCTTTGGTGGCGATTACCGTGGTGTAGCCCGGCTTGACGCCGGTGACTACGCCGTTTTGAACCGTGGTGGTTTCTTCGTCGAGCGAGAACCAAACGAGGCTGTTGCCGGCAAAGTCGGCGGGAGTGGTGGTTTGCAGTTGCAGGCTTTGCCCTTGGGCTACCGCTACGGTCTTTTCAGACGACAACACGGTGGTACCCGAAACCGGCTCTTCTTGGCAGGCGGTGAGTGCCAGGCCAAGCATCAAAGAGGTGAAGTAAAGCAGTTTTTTCATGTCGTAAAGTGTTTAATCCCAGTATTGTCCAACAATTTTTCCTTTGTAGGAGAAGAAGATGCTCCGGCCAAACTCGTCTGTGCCGCTGTAGGAGAAGGAGTAGGTGCTGCCGTCTTTTTTCAGTTCGAACGGAATTTTGGGGCTGGTCCCGTCGTATGGCCAGGCATAGGTCCAGGTGTCGTTGTGGTCCATTTCGGTGTATCTGTATATGAAGTCGAAATCCCATCCGGTCATGATGCTGTAAGTACCGGCTTTCAAAGGCGTGTAATCGTCCATGTCTTGGAGATTGTGTTCCAAAAGCAAGGGAATCTCCAACTTGATACCGGCTTCGGTTTCTTTGTACGACAAGTTGCCCCATCCGTTGGAGGCCAGGGTCTTGGAATAGGGCTGCAACACATGGTAGTATTCGCCCTTGGTTTCGCTCAGTCGCCGGTGGAGGTACCAAGCGTCGATGCAGGAGTCAAGCGGCAGCGTGCCGACAACTTTGCCTTTTTCCAAAACGACAAAACAGTTGCTTTTGAAGACTTGCACGTTGAGGGAGGCAACTGTTTCGCCGCCCAACTGGGCGCTGATGACGGCTTTGCCCTTGCCGACGGCGGTAATCAGGCCTTCGGCCGATACGGTGGCCACGTCTTCCTTGTCGGAGGTCCAGGTCATGTTGTTCTTTTCAGAGGCGATGGTCACCAAGGAGTAGGTGTCGCCAACTGCGAGCATAACGGTGCCCTTCTGGGGTGCCGTGAGTACGGTTTGGGCGTACTCGGGCTCTTCGTTGCACGAGGTCAAGCCTGCAAGCAGGGTGCAAAAAGCGCCAAGCGCCAGAAATTTTGTTAAATGTTTCATGATGATGAATGAATTAGATTTTAAATACGTGCAAAGATAGAACATTTTACCAAAATGTAAACAAAAATTAACAAAAAATGATAAAAAAAAGCTGTGCCGGCGAAGTTTCAGTCGAGATACAGGTAGTCGTAGTGGACCATCGGACGCAGGCCCTTTTTGCCGATGAGGCTTTGGGCCTTTTCGCTGTCGTAGGCGGCCTTGCCCACACCCAGTTCGCGGCCGTCGGGCGCCACAATCTTCACAATTTCGCCCTTGTCGAAATGTCCTTCGATGGCCGTGATGCCGATGAACAGCACCGAAGTGGCCTTTTCGCCCGTCAGGGCGTCGGCCGCCCCTTGGTTGATGCAGATGCGGCCCTTGGCAAAACTCTCGCTGTGCGCAATCCATTTCTTCACGCCCGAAGCCTCCTTGGCGTTGGCGATGAAGGTGGTGTGCGGCAGGCGGCTCGTTTCGGCCGTAAGGTCGAGCAGAATGCCGTCGCGCTTACCGTTGGCGATCATCACCGTAATGCCCTCTTCGGCCACCTTGCGGGCAATGTTGCACTTGGTGAGCATGCCTCCGCGGCCGAACGACGATTTGCCGGTTTGGATGTATTTGCTGAGGTTGAGCTTGGGCTCGATGCGCTCAATGACTTGCGAGTTGGGGTTGGCGGGGTCGCCGTTGTAGATGCCGTCGATGTTGCTCAGAATGATGAGCGCCTCGGCCTGGGTCATGGTGGCCAGCAGCCCCGAAAGTTCGTCGTTGTCGGTAAACATCAGCTCGGTGACCGAAATGGTGTCGTTTTCGTTGACGATGGGCACTACGCCGTTGTCGAGCATCACGGCAATGCAGTCTTTTTGGGTGAGGTAGTGGGTGCGCGTGCCAAAATTCTCTTTGGTGGTGAGCACCTGCCCGCAGGTCATGCCGTGCTGGGCGAACATTTCGTAGTAGCGGTTGATGAGTTTGGCCTGGCCTACCGCCGAAAACAGCTGGCGGGCGGCCACCGGGTCGAGTTTTTTCTGCAAACGCATTTCGCTACGGCCCGAAGCAACCGCTCCCGACGATACCAAGATGATTTCCATGCCCTGGCGGTGCAGCTCGGCCACCTGGCCCACCAGCGACTGCATCCGGTCGGTATCGAGCGTGCCGTCGGCGCGGGTCAGCACATTGCTGCCGATTTTCACTACGATGCGTTTGAACTTTGCCATATCGACGTATTACTTTTGGTCTTTTTCGCGAATCTCGCCCCGGCGAATCTTGCCGCTGATGGTTTTGGGCAATTCATCGACAAATTCGACCACACGCGGGTATTTGTACGGGGCGGTCACTTGTTTCACATAGTCTTGCAGCTCTTTGACCAGATCGGGTCCGGCTTTGGGCTTGAAGTCGTCGTGCAGCACAATGGTAGCCTTCACCACCTGGCCGCGAATGGGGTCGGGTACGGCGGTGATGGCACATTCGACTACGGC
>JAGCZK010000209.1 GCA_017960065.1 Paludibacteraceae bacterium | reverse complement strand
CACGCTGATTCTGACGTTCTTCTTCCGCTACATGAAGGAGCTGATCGAAGGAGGGCACGTCTATATCGCCACGCCGCCCCTGTACTTGTGCAAGAAGGGCAAAATTGAAGAGTACTGCTGGGACGAACAGCAGCGCTTGGCCTTTATCGAAAAGTACGGCAACGGCAACGAAGGCGGCATCCATGTGCAACGCTACAAAGGTTTGGGTGAGATGAACGAGGAGCAACTCAAGGAGACCACCATGGGCAAAGAGCACCGTACGCTGCGTCAGATCACGGTCGAAGACGCCGTGGCTGCCGACAAGATCTTTTCGATGTTGATGGGCGACGACGTGGAGCCGCGCCGCGAATTCATCGAACAAAACGCCACCTACGCCCGTATCGACGCGTAATTTCTTGACTGGGATGAAGATAGCCGTCTATTGTTCTTCCAGTGACCGGATAGCCGAAGTCTATCGCCAAGCGGCGAGAGGCCTCGGCCGTCTTTTAGGCAGTAAGGGGCATACCCTCATCTACGGGGGCAACGCCTGCGGCCTGATGGGCGACGTGTCGTCAGCCTGTGCCCAGGCAGGCGGCCGCGTCATTGGGGTCAATCTCGAAAAATGGCGCGACAGCGACCTGCCCAACTCCGACAACAGCGAGACGCTCTATTTTCAAAACCTCTCTGAGCGGAAGACCTTTATGGCCACGCAGGCCGACCTGTTCATTGCGCTGCCTGGCGGGCTCGGAACGCTCGATGAGGCGGCCGACATCATGGCGCGCCACCAAATCGGTGAGCTGAAGGGCAGGGTGGTCTTTTTGAACACCAACGGCTACTACGACGGGCTCAAACTGCAGATGGAGCGTTTTTTTGCGGAGCATTGCATGACCGAGCAGAGCACCGATGCCTACGTGTTTGTCGATACGGTGGACGAAATAGCAACGCTGTTATGAAGATTGCCTTAGATGCCAAAAGAGCATTTCACAACAATCGCGGGCTGGGCAATTATTCCCGCGATACGATTCGGATACTGAAACGGTTTTCGACCGACGAGCTATTGCTGTTAAACCCTTCGACCCGTCACAACCTCCCGTTCGATGAGGCTCGGGGCCTGCAAGTGTTGACCCCCCGGTGTCAGAATGCGGTTTCTGCGGCCCTTTGGCGCAGCTATGGCTGTTCGGCCGACTTGCGCAAACAAGGCGTCCGGCTGTTTCACGGCCTGGCGCAGGAAATGCCGCTCGGTCTGAAGGGAAGCGGTATCCGGACGGTCGTGACCATGCACGATTTGATCTTTTTGCGTTATCCGCATTTGTATCCGGCGCTTTACCGCCAGATTTTCACACAAAAGAACCGCTATGCCTGTCAGGCGGCCGACCACCTGATTGCCATCTCTGGGCAGACCAAGCAAGACCTGGTGGATTTTCTGCGGGCCGACCCCGAAAAAATCACCGTGGTGTATCAGGGCTGCAATCCCGTTTTCCGCCAACAGGCGACCGTTGAACAGCTGGCAGAGGCCCGGGTCAAATACTCGCTGCCCGACAACTACCTGCTTTTTGTCGGGGCGATCGAACCTCGCAAAAACATTGCCACCCTGCTCGAGGGCCTGCGCTCCTGCCATTACGACCTGCCGCTGGTCGTCGTGGGGCGCGAAACCGGCTATACCCCCGAATTGCTCGAAAAGGCGCGTCAGCTGGGCGTGTCCGACCGATTGCTGATTCGGACTTCGGTCATGACGGCCGATTTGCCGCTGCTGTATCAGGGCGCTTCGATATTCCTTTACCCGGCGATTTTCGAGGGCTTCGGCATTCCGATTCTCGAGGCCCTTTGCTCGCATACGCCAGTGAT
>JAGCZK010000208.1 GCA_017960065.1 Paludibacteraceae bacterium | reverse complement strand
CTCAACAAGCCGACCAATACGGTGACCACGGTCGATGACCCGCATGGCCGCATGACCGTGCTCGACGTGGTGCGCGGCGCCTGTCGCGAACGCATTTATCCGGTGGGCCGCCTCGACCGCAACACCACCGGCGTGCTGCTGCTGACCAACGACGGCGAGCTGGCGCAAAAACTGCTGCATCCCCGTTTCGAAAAGAAAAAAATCTATCAGGCCACCCTCGACAAACCCTTGGCCGAAGAAGACTATAAAAAGATTTTGGAAGGCATCCACCTCGAAGACGGCCCGATCAACGCCGACGCCCTCGAGTATGTCAAAGACTCGAAACGCATGTCGGTCGGCATCGAAATCCATTCGGGCCGCAACCGCATTGTGCGCCGTATCTTCGAGCATCTGGGCTACAAGGTGGAAAAACTCGACCGTGTCTATTTTGCCGGTCTGACCAAATACATGTTGCCGCGCGGCAAATGGCGCTATCTGACCGAGGACGAAGTGGCACGCTTAAAAATGGGAGCTTTCGAATGAAATCCGAACTGCTGAAAAACGAGCGGGCCGTAGTGGTCTTTAGCGGTGGGCAGGACTCGACTACCTGCCTGTTTTGGGCCATGCGGCAGTTTGCCGAAGTGGTGGCGGTGACGTTTGACTACGGCCAGCGCCACAAGCGCGAAATCGAATGTGCCAAGGCCATCACGGCCGAATACGGCATCGAACACCATGTGCTCGACATGTCGCTGCTCGGCCAGCTTACCGTCAATTCGCTGACACGGCCCGACATGGATGTGGACGAAGCCATCCCCGACGGCAGCACCACACCCAACAGCCTGGTCGAAGGACGCAATATGCTGTTTCTGACCTTTGCGGCCGTTTTGGCCAAAGGCAAGGGTATCCGTCACCTGGTGACGGGGGTGTGTGAGACCGATTTCAGCGGTTATCCCGACTGTCGCGACGTGTTTATCAAGTCATTGGGGGTCACGCTCAACCTGGCCATGGACTATTCGTTTGTGATTCACACCCCGCTGATGTGGCTCGACAAGTCCGAGACCTGGGCCATGGCCGACCAACTGGGCCATCTCGAAGACGTCCGAACCAAAACCCTGACCTGTTACAACGGTATTCCGGGCGACGGTTGCGGTCATTGTCCGGCCTGTAGCCTGCGCCGCCGCGGCTACGAACAGTTTCTGCAAAGTCGTTCTTCAAAATAACCCGCCATGCTGACACAATTAGGTAACAAAGACACCCGGTATCCGACCGACTACGATCCGTCGGTACTCGAAACGTTCGACAACAAACATCCCGAAAACGATTATTTCGTGAAGTTCAACTGTCCGGAGTTCACCTCCTTGTGCCCGATTACCGGCCAGCCCGACTTCGCAACCATCTACATCAGCTACCTGCCCGACAAGAAGATGGTGGAGAGCAAGTCGCTCAAACTGTATCTGTTCAGTTTCCGCAATCACGGTGATTTTCACGAAGACTGTGTCAACATCATCATGAAAGACCTCATTCGGCTGATGGACCCCAAGTACATCGAAGTGTGGGGCAAATTCATGCCGCGCGGCGGAATCAGCATCGACCCCTACTGCAACTACGGCCGCCCGGGAACGCCCTACGCCGACATGGCCGCCGAGCGGTTGCGTCTGCACGATTTGTATCCCGAAAAGGTCGATAACCGCTGAGACAGCGCCTTTTGAGAGTTGCTGTCGTACAGTCGGAATCCGTATTCCCATCTATATGTAAATTTTTATTAAATAACTGCTATTCAGTTGTTTCGGGCGGATATTGTGTCCTAAAATCTATATTCCGGTTGTAAATCTGCGCCCGAAGGGCCTTCGAGTGCGTCATTTGTGTATCTTTGCATATCCATTTGCATCCGAAAAGAAATTAGATCAAACTACCATGAATAAAACGCTTAGACAAATGCTGGCAGCCTGCATGACATTGATGGCTGTATCGGCATACGCGGGCACCCCGCTGACCAATCAGGATTTTTTGCAGGCCAACGGCCGTAATTTGCGTAACAACTACGGTACCGGCGAAGTGGTGCAGCTCAAAGGCACCAACTTGGGAGGCTGGCTGGTGCAGGAGTTTTGGATGACGCCGACCAGCAACAGTACCGGTGTCAATTGCGAACGCGATATCTACAACAAACTCACCGAACGCTTTGGCGAAACCAAGATGCGCGAAATCGTTGACATCTACCAAAGCAATTACCTGAAGGAATCCGATTTTGATAACATGGCCGCCATGGGCATGAACTGTGTGCGTCTGCCGTTTTGGTGGCGCAACCTGACCGACGCCAGCGGCAATCTCTATTCCGACTGGTACAAATACATCGACTGGACCATTGCTCAGGCCAAGTCGCGCGGCATCTATGTCATCATCGACTTTCACGGGGCCCCGGGCTCGCAAAACGGTTCCGACCACTCGGGTGTCGATGGGGGCGACGACAAGCAGGCCGCATCCGAATTCTTTTTCGGCGCCAATGCCACCGCCAACCAGAACCTCTATTATTCACTCTGGGAAACCATTGCCACCCGCTACAAGGACGAACCGGCCGTAGCCGGCTACGACCTGCTCAACGAGCCCTATTGCACCTACCGCTACAATTCGGGCTATTCGGCCGACCAGCTGCACAACTGGTTGTGGAGCATCTACAACACGGCATACAACCGTATCCGGGCCATCGACGCCAAACACGTCATCATTATGGAAGCCACCTGGGATCCGGTGGATTTGCCCAATCCCGCCACCTACGGCTGGACCAACGTCATGTACGAGTACCACAATTACCTGTACGACGATTACGACAACAACGAAGGACGGCAGATTACCAACATGCAGTCGAAACTCAACGCCATCAAGGCGGCCGCCTACAATGTGCCGAGCTATATGGGCGAGTTCTGCTATTTCAACAACCTGTCGGCTTGGGACCAGGGCCTGAACCTGCTCAACAGCAGCGGTATCAACTGGACGACCTGGACCTACAAGGTGGTGAGCACCTACGGCAACTGGGGACTCGTGAACCAAAATGTGGCCTCGACCAACATTTCGACCGACTCCGAAGCCAGTATCCGCAGCAAGTGGGCCAATGTGGGCAGTTCGTACAACAACACCAACCTGATCAATGTCGCTTCGCTCTACTTTAAGAAAGCGGCGGTGAAAAACACCTTGGGACCGGCCGAAGCCAATACCGGTGCCACCCGTTACGAATCGGAGTATGCCACCCTTTCGGGCGGTGCAGCAGAGGCGCAGGCCTTTTATTCCAACGGCTCCGGCGTGGGCAGTATGAACACGGCGGTTGCCGAAGCCAACGTGGCGGCCGACTGGAGCAACATCAAGTATGTCGAATATACCCTCAACGCCCCGACTGCGGGCGATTACCGCATTACCTTGGCCTACAACGGCAACGGGGCCGACGGCATGAAGGTGCTTTACCAAGTCAACGGCGGGGCCAACCAGGTGCTGACGCTCAACAACAACGGCGCCGCCTGGAACACCATGAACTCGGTCGAGTTTACCGTGTCGCTTCCGGCCGGTCAAAACCACCTGCGCATTTCGGGTACGATCGAAGTGCAGAGCAACTGGGCCAACCAAGACTACATCGACATGGAGCAGTTGGGCATTTCGCCTACCGAAGCGGTGGAACTGACGGCCCGCACCCTCGACATCGCCACGGCCGTGAACCCGGCCTACGGCGGATGGACACGTTACGAAGGCGAGGCGGCCTATATCAAAGGGGGCAGTGCCGAGGCCCAAAGTTTTTACTCGGGCGGCCAGGGTGTCGGCTCGCTCAATACCGGCGTTGCGCTGGCCAATGTGGCGGCCGACTGGAGCAACATCAACTATGTGCGTTTTTCGGTCAACGTGCCGGTTACCGGCACCTACCGCATCCTGTTGCAGTACAACGGTGACGACGACAAGGTGATATTGGCCCGAACCCCGCTGAATTTGTATGCGATTACCATTCCGGCCGTTGATCCGGCCCATACCTGGAACCGGATGCATGTGGCCTTGCTCGACCTCGAATTGCAGGAGGGCGACAACGACCTGTACCTGTCGGGAACCATTGCCAATGCCTCTACTTGGCTCAATATCGATTGCATCGATGTGTGCCGTATTCCGATGCAGATCAATGGCGAAACGGTGCGTTACGAAGCCGAATACGGCCTGATTAAGGCCAATCGTGCCGTGGGCGAGGAGTCGCAGAGCTTTTACTCCAATCTGTGGGGCGTAGGCGGCATGGGCAGCAATGTGCCGCTCAACAATGTCGCCAACGATTTGTCGAACGTGTACTATGTGACGTTTCCGATCTTTGTCGATTCTGCCGGAACTTACAAGATTACCCTGGCCTATAACGGCAACGGCAACACCATGACGGCCAAATACCGCCTCAACAATGGCGCTGCCACCACCTATACCATGTTCAACAGCGGCATGTCGTGGAACGATATGAATTACGTACGGCTCAATGTCCACCTCGAGGCCGGTATGAATACCGTGACCTTTGCGGGATCATCGACCGGTTCGTGGGACGATTGGGTGAATTTCGACTATGTGGATGTGGCTCCGACCAACGAGCCCCTGCAAGTGGCCCAAACCGCTGCCGTCGCCTTGCGTTGCGCCGGTATGCCGGGTGCTGCACAGCTCATATTGGAAGAGGCCGAACAAGTCGTTCTTTACTCGCTTTCGGGCAAACGGGTGGCAACGTACCTGCTCGAAGCCGGCGAACACCAATTGCCGCTGGCTCCCGGACGCTACTTGCTGACTACCCGGTCGGATGTCTGCAAGGTGGTCGTTCGCTGACCCCTTCGCCTGTTGTTTCAATCTCAAGCGCCACGACCGGGTGCTTTGGCGAAAGGAGGATGTAAAATGAAAAAAACGAATTTTTGGATTTGGACCTTGTTTGGTCTGATGTGTTTGGCAACAGGTGTTTGCCTGGTGTTTATGGTTCGGGGTTATCGTAGCGCGCCATCGGCGGGGCAGTTGGAGGATAGCAGCGCGTTTGTCGTCGTCGCAGAGGCGGTGCCCGACGTCATTCTCGAAATTCGTTATTACGGCACCTACAATTTTGTCGGAACGCGTGTCGACGGCTATGTGCAGCCTACGGCCCTGCTCACCCGCCAGGCGGCCGACAGCCTGCTTGCCGTCAGCCGTGAGGCCAAGTCTTTGGGCTATCGGCTCAAAATCTACGATGCCTATCGGCCTCAGCGCGCCGTCGACCATTTTGTGCGTTGGGCGGCCGATTTGCCCGACACCTTGGCCAAGGCTTGGTTTTATCCTGATTTGCACAAGGATGTGCTGTTTGACCAAGGCTACATTGCCGCCAAAAGCGGTCATACCCGCGGTTCGACGGTCGATCTTACGCTTTTTGACATGAATTTGGGAAAGGAAGTGGATATGGGTGGCACGTTCGATTGGTTTGGCCCTGAGA
Organism: Paludibacteraceae bacterium; assembly: GCA_017960065.1. Taxonomy (GTDB): domain Bacteria; phylum Bacteroidota; class Bacteroidia; order Bacteroidales; family Paludibacteraceae; genus Enterocola. The sequence continues at coordinate 1,709 of JAGCZK010000208.1, read as the reverse complement.
GCCATCCCGATTTTTGCGGCGACCCCAAAACCGGGGTGTACACCGGCGACAACAGTGCCAGTCCGGCTGCGCGTAGCATTACGCCCAAGCAGTTTGCCAACCGCATGTTGCTCCGCCGTTTGATGTTGAACCATGGTTTTAAGCCCATCGACGAGGAGTGGTGGCATTTTACCTTGCGTGACGAACCTTTCCCCGACACGTATTTCAATTTTGAAGTGAAAAGTTTGAACGAATGACCGAACGAGAGAAAATGTTGGCGGGGGAGTTGTACGACCCGTCGGATGAGGAGCTGAGTGCGCTGCGCCTCGAATGCGAGACGCTGTGCCGCCGCTACAACCAATTGACCGAGACCGATCCGGAGCGCAGCCTTGTGGCCGAAAAACTTCTGGCCGAGTGCGGAAAGCATGTCTTTTTGCGCGGACCGGTGTTTTTCGATTATGGTGTACATACCAAAATCGGCGACAATTCGTTCGCCAATTTCAATTTCACTTGCTTGGATTGCGCACCGGTCACAATTGGCAGGAATGTGTTCTTCGGCCCCAATGTGTCGATTCTCACGCCCATGCACCCGCTACGCTGGCAGGAGCGCAACTGCTTTGCCAAGGCCGACGGCACAATGACTGACCTTGAATATGCCAAGCCCATTGCCATTGGCGACAATTGCTGGATTGGCGGGTCGGTGACCATTTGCGGAGGCGTGACCATTGGCGAGGGGTCGGTAATCGGCGCCGGCAGTGTCGTCACGCGCGACATTCCCGCCGGCGTGGTGGCCGTCGGCAATCCATGCCGGGTGCTGAAGCCGATTCCCTGAAATGTTTTGGAATGTTCAACGGAATATTGTATTTTTGTTGAATAATTGAGTGAAACAAGATAAATTTACTGACCAAATATATCTCCAATGCCAAAGGTTCTTATATATATTTCAAGCCGAATTGTTTGGCTGTTTTTATTTTACGGAACTGATTTTAATGAAGGACGTGCTCATGTACATGTTGGTAAGAAGGGGATGACAAAGCTATGTAAAATATGGCTTGAACCGGAAGTGGAAGTTGCTGATACGGGCGATTTGAATAACGCCCAGATTAATGAAGTGTTAAAAGTAACGAGCGAGCACAAAGAGATTTTACTTAAACAGTGGGAGAATTTCAAGTCGGGGAAAAAAGTTAGTGTTTTGACTGTTAAACGATGATATTATGTACAAGATTGAAGGATATTGGGATGTTGTGCCTGAAATAAAGAAGGTGACGTTTACCATTCGTGGTAAGATGAACGTGATATTGACCGATGGCCGGGTCGTAACGGTTCCGCTTTCGGCATTCCCGTCTATTAAGAAGGTGAAGCCTTCTGAACGAAATAAATACTATCTGATTGGCGGTGGTATTACTTGGGATTCGTGTCCCGAGGTGATTCATATTGAGCAGATTTTAGGTAACTACAACAATTACAGACATTAATGGTGTTGTAAGTTCTGAATATAAATTCTAAACGACAAACAAAAACAAACAGACAAACTGGATTTTACATATTAAACAATAAGCATTAGCTATTATTTCGCGTTCAAGAAAAAAGTCCGCTAAACGATTTTCTTAAAGTCGAAAAAAAGTTCACGGTAAGTCTGTAAAGATTGCCTCTAATGATGCACATAAAAGGCCACGCATAGGGCGTGACTTCAATCTGTGCATCATACGGGTTTCTTAGCGGACTTCCCG
>JAGCZK010000207.1 GCA_017960065.1 Paludibacteraceae bacterium | reverse complement strand
TGGAGAGGGGCCGGGGGTGAGGTCTGAGGGGTTGGGGGTGAGGTCTGAGAATACAGAGGTGGAACCGGGGGGGGCTACTACAAAAACTTATACGTCATCAACTGGTACGCCAGGCGGGCAGCAAGATAATCCGAGGCCTTGTCCGACGGATTGGGACAAAGCTCGACAATATCAAACCCCACCACATTTTTGGCAGCAAACACCCGTTTCAAAAAATGCAGGACCTGGTAATACGAAAGGCCGCCCGGTTCGGGCGTCCCCGTAGAAGGCAGCACCGACGGATCGAAGACATCGAGGTCGATGGTCAGATAGACCTTTTCGGAAAGTGCGCCGAGCGCCTCATCAAACCATTTTTCGGAATCGTAAATCTGATGCGCGTAAAAAATCCGGCTCTTGGCGGCAAACGGCAACTCCTCGCTGCACATGCTGCGAATCCCCACCTGCACCGTCGAGGCACACTCCTGGGCGCGGTTCATCACACACGCGTGGTTAAGCGGCGTACCTTCGTATTCTGACCGCAAGTCGGAATGCGCGTCGAGCTGCAGCACCGACAATCCCGGAAACCGCTTGGCAGCAGCCCGGATGGCTCCAATCGACACCGTATGGTTGCCGCCCACCGTCACCGGAAACTTGCCGTCGTCCCAAATCCGCCCGGTCGCCTGCTGCACGGCATCGCACAGTGCTTCGGGGGTGGCGTCGGCCGTAACGGAAGGAAGCGTGGCAATTCCCTGCCGATACACCTCGGTCCCGGTCTCAAGGTCGAGATTTTCCAGGGCGAACGACGCTTCGAGAAACGCCTGCGGCCCCTTGTCGGCCCCCTTCACCCAAGTGCTGGTTTTGTCGTATGGCACCGGCAGAACAGCGATTTTAGCCGGTTCGTATGCGCGGAAGCTGTCTTCAAAATCGCCAAAAGGCATCCAATTCTTCTTCATCAGTAACCCAAAACTTTCAACATTGATTTATAACTTTGTTCCTTTGCGAAAAGCTTGGTGAAATACTCTCCGTTTTCGTCCAAGCCGATCACCACATGTTTGGGCGACGGAATCAGGCAGTGCTGGATACCGCCAAAGCCCGAAAGCGCCTCTTGGTACGCCCCGGTATGGAAAAGCCCGATATACTGCGGCGTTTCGGCCTCGGGGTCGATTTTGGGCAGGAAGATGGCGTTGTTGTGGCCGGCGCTGTAGAAATCCTCGCTGTCGCAGGTCAGACCACCGAGGTGCACCCGCTGGTATTCCTTGTCCCAGTTGTTGATGGCCAACAGAATATAACGCTGGTTGATGGCCCAAGTGTCGGGCAGCGTGGTGATAAACGAACTGTCGATCATGTTCCACGACTCGCGGTCGTTCTGTTGCTTTTGGTTGACAATGCTGTAGAGAATCGCCCCGCTCTCGCCAACCGTAAACGAACCGAATTCGGTGAAGATATTGGGTTCGGCCACGCCGTTTTGGGTACAGATGTTCTTAATCTGAGCCACAATTTCTTCGGCCATGTACTCGTAATCGAAATTGTAATCCAGGTGCGTGGCAATCGGGAAACCGCCGCCGATGTCGAGCGTATCGAGCTCCGGACAGATTTTCTTCAGCTCGCAATACAGCTCCACTGCCTTGCTCAACTCACTCCAGTAATAGGCCGTGTCGCGAATGCCGGTATTGATAAAAAAGTGCAGGAGCTTGAGCTCGCAGAGCGGATTGTCCTTGATCTTTTCGTAATAGTACGGCAGGATGTCGTTGTATCGGATTCCCAAACGCGAGGTGTAAAAATCGAATTTGGGTTCTTCTTCGGAAGCAATTCGCAGGCCCACCTTAAACTTGGATTTCATGCCGTCGAGCAAACGGTCGAGTTCAAACTTGTTGTCGAGCACCGCAATGACGTTTTCGAAGCCCTGCTCCACAAAGTTTTGGATATTCTCGATGTACTGCGGACGCTTGAATCCGTTGCAGATAATGAAGTTGTCTTTTTTGAACGTACCGTTTTCGTAAAGCTGCTCAATGATATTCATATCAAAGGCCGACGAAGTCTCGACATGCACATCGTGTTTGAGCACCTCTTCCATTACAAACGAAAAATGCGAACTTTTGGTGCAGTAACAATAGTGGTAGTCGGCATTGTAATCCACTTTGGCCATCGCCACGTTGAACATGCGGCGCGCCTTCTGGATTTGCGAAGCGATGCGCGGAAGATACGTTATGCGCAGCGGCGTGCCATACTGTTCGATGATATCCATCAAAGGAATCTCATTGAAGTACAGTTCGTTTTCTTCGATACGGAACTCTTCGGTAGGAAATTCCGAAGTCTGCTCAATCAAATCAATGTACTTGTTCTTCATTTCGGTAAAAAATTAAAGAATCCGACTAATTTCGCAAATTTCAAATCCAAGTAAGTTACTTTGATAAAATTTTAACAATGTAACTCACTTACATTCCTAAATCAAAGGCAAAGGTAATCAATTCTACAAGCGAACAAACATTTTCGGCTAAATATTTAGAGATTCGGGCCTATTTTCCTATTTTTGCATCACCAAACAGGCAAAACCATGCAGCAAAAGACCTACCGGATATACTGCAAACAAGGCGTCAAAGCCTTTACCAGCCTGCGTTTCGGGGCCGAACGGCACCCGGATGCGGCCACGCTGGCGCTCCCCTACGCCGGAATGGACTTTTGTCCGTACGCAGGCAATAACCCCGACATCATCCGTCAAAACCGCCGGATTTTTTGCCAGCAAAACGCCATCAACCCCAAAAATTTGTTTTTCCCAAGACAGACACACAGCTGCAATGTAATCGAAATCGATTCGGATTTTCTGAAGAAAAACGAAGAGGAACAGGCCGACAGACTGCAAGGGGTCGATGCCCTGATCACCCGGCAACCCGGAGTCTTTTTGGGAATATTTACGGCCGACTGCATGGCCGTTTTTCTATACGACCCGGCACATCGGGCCATCGGACTGGCGCACTCGGGTTGGCGCGGCACAGTACAAAAAATCGTATTGGCCACCATCGCCGAAATGCGGCAGCGTTACGGAACCCGCCCGCAAGACCTGCTGGTAGCGGTGGCACCGCACATCAGCACCGAAGACTATGAGGTGGGCGACGAACTGACCACCGCCTTTGCCGAAGCCGGATTCGACACCCACCGGATATTCAAAAAAGGGAAAAGCCCCCGACACCGGCAGTTAAACCTGTCCGCCGCTATCCGACAGACGCTGGAGGAAGCGGGAGTCCCGCGAAAACAAGTGGAAATCAGCCGCGAATGCAGCTACCAACACCCCGAAAAGTATTTCTCGGCCCGACGTTTAGGGGCGGCTTCGGGCCGAACGGCCCACTGTATCGGGCTACGCCCCCCTCAATTCTTGAACGCCGCCACGCACGCTTCGGCACAACGCTCGCCGTCGATCGCCGCCGACACGATGCCGCCGGCATAGCCCGCCCCTTCGCCACAAGGGTACAGCCCGGCAATATCCAACGCCTGCAAACTTTCGGCATCGCGCACAATGCGGATGGGCGAGGAAGTACGCGTTTCGACCCCAATCAGACAGGCCTCGCGCGTCAGAAAGGCCTTCGACCAGCGGCCGAACGCCGTAAACCCGTCGGCCAAACGGTCGCCTACGCCCTGGGGCAGCAAAAAATGCAGCGGCGCCGACAACAGCCCCGGCACATACGAAGACGACGGCAAGTCGGCCGACAGCCGCTTATGCACAAAATCGGTCATGCGCTGCGCCGGTGCCTTCTGACAACGGCCTCCGTTGACATAGGCGTCGCGCTCCATCTGCTCCTGAAAGCGCATCATCGCAAACACGCCCTCGCGCTGGCAAGCCTCGGGCAAATCCTCGGGACGGATTTCGACCACCATGCCCGAATTGGCCCAGCGGCCGCCACGGTTGGAGGGCGACATGCCGTTGACCACCACCTGCTCGGGACCGGTGGCCGCCGGAACGACAAAACCACCCGGACACATACAGAACGAATAAACGCCCCGTCCACGCACTTGCGTGACAAAATTGTATTCGGCGGCAGGCAGGTACCGGCCGCGTCCTTCCGGACTATGATACTGCATCTGGTCAATCAGCGCCTGCGGATGCTCGAGACGGACACCGACCGCAATCCCCTTCGCCTGCAGGTTGACCCCCTGCTGCGACAAGAAGCGGTACACGTCGCGGGCGGAATGCCCGGTCGCCAGAATGACCGGCCCCATAAACTGCGCGCCATCGGCCACCTGTACGCCACAGACCCGCTGCTGACGCAGAATCAGGGCATCCACCCGGGTCTGGAAATGCACCTCGCCGCCACACGACAGAATCCGTTCGCGCATGGCCTTGATCACTCCCGGAAGTTTGTCGGTGCCGATATGCGGGTGCGCATCCACCAAAATGGAGGGGTTGGCCCCATGTTGGACAAAAATGCCGAGGATCCGGTCGACATCGCCCTTCTTTTTGCTACGCGTAAAGAGTTTTCCGTCGGAATAGGCCCCGGCACCCCCCTCGCCAAAACTGTAGTTCGATTCGCTGTCCACCACCTGGCGACGCGAAATCTCGGCGATATCGAGCTTGCGCGAGGCCACATCCTTGCCACGCTCGAGCACAACGGGCTTGTAGCCGAGCTCAATCAGACGCAGCGCGGCGAACAGGCCTCCTGGGCCCGCCCCCACGACCACCACTTGGGGAGCGGCCGACACGTCGCGGTATTCGGCCCACACCAGGCGCGGCTCGGGAGCCGGCTCATTGACAAACACCTGCACGGTCAGGTTCACCATCACCTGCCGGCTGCGGGCGTCGATAGAACGGCGACGGATCAGCACCGCGCGGATTTCGTCGGGACGGAGTCCCTTCTCGCGCGACAGGTACGAGCGGAGTTCGCTGCTGTCGGCGGCAATTTTTGGGTGAACCCTGAGGTTGTATTCGTATTGCATGGGCGGTGGGTTGTATAAAAAAAGCCGTTGCAGATGACAACGGCTTTTTCGGATGGGTCAAAAGCTTATGCTTCGGGAGCAGCGGCAGCTTCTTCGGCAGGAGCGGCAGCAGCTTCTTCGGCGGGAGCCTCTTGAGCGGCAGCCTCAGCGGCGGCAGCTTTAGCGGCTTCTTCTTCGGCAGCCAGTTTGTCGGCCAATTTCTTGGCAACGGCGGCAGCCTTCGCTTTGTTCACTTCTTTTTCAGCTTCCAGACGCTCTTTGGCGCTGGCGATAGCGGCGGCTTTCACCTTTTCAACCGCTTTTTCCTGTTTTTTGGCCTTTTCGTCCTTCCAAGCCTGGAATTTCTTGTCGGCTTCCTCTTGCGAGAAAGCGCCCTTGGCCACACCACCTTGCAGGTGCTTCATCAGCATCACACCTTCGCCAGAGAGAAGGTTGCGAACCGTATCGGTGGGTTGTGCGCCGCAGTTCAACCATTTCAATGCGGCTTCGAAGTCGATATTTACCGTAGCAGGGTTGGTGTTCGGGTTGTACGAACCGATGCGTGCGATAAATCTGCCATCACGTGGCGCTCTTTCGTCGGCAATAACGATATGGTAGTAAGCATATCCCTTGCGACCGTGTCTTTGCAATCTAATTTTAGTTGCCATTTGTGTTACTGTTAATTAAAAATTAATACTTCGCGCATTACTCGAATGCGGGTGCAAAGGTACAACTTTTACGCACACTGGCAAAATATCGGCAAAAAAAATTCGGGTGCACTCCCTTTTTATTGAAAAAATGTTTATAACTCGGCCTGAAAATATTTGCGTTCCGCCGTTTTTTTTTGTTCCTTTGCGTTGCTTTGAAAACACTCGACGCACATATCAGACAACTGCTTTCGGAACACGACTGTGTCATCCTTCCCGGACTGGGCGGATTTGTGGCCGCACGCCAAAGCGCCGGCATCCGCAAAGACACGGTGTATCCCGCCTGCAAAAGCCTTCGGTTCAATCCGGCGCTCAACCACAACGACGGGTTGCTCGCACAGGCCTACATGCGCGCCGACAGCCTTTCCTTCGCCGACGCCGCCCAACAGATGCGGCAAGACGTCGAAGCGCTGAC
>JAGCZK010000206.1 GCA_017960065.1 Paludibacteraceae bacterium | reverse complement strand
CAGGGATATCAAAAACTGTTTCATACCGATATGCTTCGAATTGAGTTTCAAATGTAAGAAAAAATTCGCACGCAACAAAATCCACACGGAAGAAGGTCGGCACGGGATAAAAAAAGAGCCAACCGATTGGTTGACTCCTTGTTGTGGGCGCTGAGGGATTCGAACCCCCGACCCTCTGCTTGTAAGGCAGATGCTCTAAACCAGCTGAGCTAAGCGCCCTTGCTTTTCAAAAGCGATGCAAAGATACGGCATTTTTTATTTCCCACCAAATTTTTTACAAGAAAAAATCAAGATTTTCTCAAAAAAAGAGGAATCCACCCATTATCAGGCAGATTCCCCTTTCCCAACTATTAGTACAAATTATTTCAGTCGCGATTTGATGGCTTTCGAAGCCTCTTCGTAACCCGGTTTGTCGAGCAAGGCAAACATGTTGCGTTTGTAAGCCTCGACACCCGGTTGGTTGAACGGATTCACATCCAAGAGGTAGCCGCTGATACCGCAGGCAATCTCGAAGAAGTAGATCAGCTGACCGATGTAGTAGGCGTTCAATTCCGGAACGCTCACTTTCATGTTGGGCACACCGCCATCGACATGCGCCAGCATGGTGCCGAGCTCGGCCATCTTGTTCACCTGGTCGATGCGTTTGCCCGCCAAGAAGTTCAGACCGTCGAGGTTGTCGTTGTCGAACGGCACTTCGAGTTTTTTATTCGGCTTTTCGATCGAAATCACCGTTTCGAAGATGCTGCGCTCGCCCTCTTGAATCCACTGGCCCATCGAGTGCAGGTCGGTGGTGAAATCAACGGCAGCGTTGAAGATACCTTTGTTGTCCTTGCCTTCGCTCTCGCCGTAGAGCTGTTTCCACCACTCGGCGAAATAGTGCAGTTTGGGTTGGAAGTTGGCCAAAATTTCGATCTTTTTGCCCGAGCGGTACAAGGCGTTGCGGGTAGCGGCATAAACGGCTGCAGGGTTTTCGGCAAATGCGGTCGAGGGGCCACACACCTGCTCCATCCGTACGGCACCGGCAACCAGTTCCTTGATATTCAAACCGGCAACGGCGATCGGCAGCAAACCTACCGGCGTCAGCACCGAGAAACGGCCGCCGACGTTGTCAGGAATCACATACGTTTTGTAACCTTCTTGGGTAGCCAGGGTACGCAAAGCGCCTTTGGCCTTGTCGGTCACCGCTACGATACGGCCCTTGGCCTCGGCCTTGCCCACCTGGGCTTCCAACTGCGTTTTCAGCATACGGAAAGCCAACGCGGTTTCGGTCGTCGTACCCGACTTCGAGATATTGATGATACCGAATTTTTTGCCTTTGAGGTATTCGCTCAATTCGGCCAGATAGTCTTCGCCGATGTTGTTGCCGGCAAACACGATCACGGGTTTGGGGTTTTGCAACCAGGCAAAGCTGTTCGACAAAGCGTCGATAACGGCTTTGGCGCCCAGGTAGCTGCCACCGATACCGGCCACTACCACCACTTCGCATTTGGAGCGGAGGTCATCGGCCGTCTTTTGGATGTCGGCGATAAACTCGGGGGTAATCGAAGTCGGCAAATGCAACCAACCCAAGAAGTCGTTGCCTGCACCGGTGCCGTTTTCAAGGGCATCCAAACTTTTTTTCACATCTGCCTGATAAGCGGCAATCGTTTCTTTCGAAACAAAGTTCAACGAACTGTCAACCGATAATTTGATGTCTTCCATACTTATCTGATTTTTTCTGTTAAAAATTTAATTTCAATATTGGGAGCGATACGCTCATACAAAATGTTGTAGCAGGCATCCAGGATGGGCATATCGACATGGAACTCGTCGTTAATCTCCTTGATGCACTTGGTACCGTAATAACCTTCGGCAATCATTTCCATTTCGAGCTGCGACGAACGCACCGAATAGCCCTTGCCAATCATGGCGCCAAACGTGCGGTTGCGGCTGAAACGCGAATAGGCCGTCACCAGCAAGTCGCCCAAATAGGCGGCGTCTTGGATGTTGCGGGTGGTTTCGGGCGATACGGCATCGACAAAACGGCTCATTTCGCGGATACTGTTCGACACCAAAATGGCCTGGAAGTTGTCGCCATACTTCAGCCCGTGACAGATACCCGAGGCAATGGCATACACGTTTTTGAGCACCGAAGCGTACTCGATGCCCCGAATATCGTTGGTCGTATAGGTTTTGAGGAAACTGTTGGCGATGCGGGCGCCGAACTTGTCGGCAAACTCGAGGTTGCGGCTGCCGACCGTCAGGTACGACAAACGTTCGAGGGCCACTTCTTCGGCATGGCAAGGGCCGGCAATCACGGCGATGTTTTCGGGCTTGACCCCGTAATATTTGATAAAGTAGTCCGACACAATCATGTTTTCGTCGGGCACGATTCCCTTGATGGCCGACACGATGTACTTGTCGTCGAGTTTCTGGGTCAGTTTTTGCAGATGCGACTTCAAGAAGGGCGAAGGCGTGGCAAAAATCAGCAGGTCGGAGTACTTGACCGCCTGGTTGATATTGCTGTAGAACTTGATTTTCTTCACGTCACACTGCAAGCTGCTCAAGTAGGAGGGGTTGTACCCGGCCCGTTTGAAATCTTCGATCTGCTCGGGACGGCGCATGTACCAGTTGATGCGGTGTCCGCCTGCCATCACGATTTTGGCGATGGCGGTAGCCCAGCTACCCCCACCCACGATACAGATACGCCAGTCGTTTTCGTTACGCGTTGCTTTCATCTTCGTCTTTGTTTTCGTTTTTAACGGTCACTTCGGGGCGCATTTGGGGGAAGAACAAGACTTCTTGAATGGTGGTCTGGCCAGTCATCAGCATCACCAGACGGTCCATACCGATGCCCATACCCGAAGTGGGCGGCATGCCGTATTCGAGCGCACGCACAAAGTCCATGTCGATAAACATGGCTTCGTCGTCGCCCTTCTCGCTCAAGCGAAGCTGTTCTTGGAAACGTTCGAGCTGGTCGATCGGGTCGTTGAGCTCGGAATAGGCGTTGCACAACTCCTTGCCGTTGACCATCAGTTCAAAGCGTTCGGTCAGGTTCGAATCGTCGCGGTGACGCTTGCAAAGCGGCGACATCTCGATGGGATAGTCGGTGATAAAGGTCGGTTGGATGTAGTTGCCCTCGCATTTTTCGCCGAAGATCTCGTCGATCAGCTTGCCTTTGCCCATCGTATCGTCAACTTCGATGTGCAACTGTTTGCAGACATTGCGCAAGGCGGCCTCGTCCATGCCGGTGATGTCGATGCCGGTAAAGTCCTTAATGGCCTCGGTCATCGTTTTGCGGGCAAACGGGGCTTTGAAACTGATGGTGTTTTCGCCCACCTTGACTTCGGTGGTACCATTGACATCCAGACAGATTTTTTCGAGCATCTGCTCGGTAAACTCCATCATCCAGCGGTAATCCTTGTACGACACATAGATTTCCATGCAGGTGAACTCGGGGTTGTGGGTTTTGTCCATGCCTTCATTGCGGAAGTTTTTGGAAAACTCATACACCCCTTCGAAACCGCCCACGATCAGTCGCTTGAGGTAGAGCTCATCGGCAATGCGCAAATACAAGGGAATGTCGAGCGCATTGTGGTGCGTGATAAACGGACGCGCCGAAGCGCCCCCCGGAATCGACTGCAGAATCGGGGTTTCCACCTCCATGTAGCCGCGGCTGTTGAAGAATTCGCGCATCGAGGTATAGACTTTGTTGCGCTTGATAAAGATGTCTTTGACCCCGTCGTTCACCACCAAATCGACATAGCGTTGGCGGAAACGCAGCTCGGGATCGTCGAACGAGTCGTAAGCCACGCCGTCTTTGTACTTGACGATGGGCAGCGGACGCAACGATTTGGACAACACGGTCAGCTCGGCGGCGTGAATCGAAATTTCGCCGGTCTGGGTACGGAACACATAGCCCTTGACCCCGATAAAGTCGCCGATATCGAGCAGTTTTTTGAAGACCACGTTGTAGAGGTCCTTGTTTTCTCCCGGACAGATTTCGTCGCGCGACACATACAACTGGATACGGCCTTTGGAGTCTTGCAATTCGACAAAGGAGGCCTTGCCCATAATGCGGCGGCTCATGATACGGCCCGCTACCACCACATCGCGGCGGGGGGCGTCGTCAGAAAAACTGGCTTTGATTTCCGTCGAAAAGGCATTGGTCGGATACAGCGCCGCGGGATAGGGATCGATGCCCATTTCGCGCAACTGCTCCAGACTCTGACGGCGGAAACGCTCTTGTTCGTTTAATTCTTGATTCATATTCTGTTATCTTCCAAATCCCATTAAATAGGCCTTGATAAAGGCTTCGATATCCCCATCCATCACCCCTTGCACATCCGAGGTCTGGTAGTTGGTGCGGTGGTCTTTGACGCGACGGTCGTCGAACACGTAGCTGCGAATTTGCGAGCCCCATTCGATCTTTTTCTTACCGGCCTCCACCTTGGCCTGCTCGGCCATGCGGTGCTTCACCTCGCGGTCGTACAGCTGCGAGCGCAACAGACGCAGGGCGTTTTCGCGGTTTTTGGGTTGGTCGCGGGTTTCGGTGTTTTCGATGATAATCTCCTCTTCCTCACCCGTATAAGGATCTTTGAACTGATAGCGCAGCCGGACACCCGACTCCACCTTGTTGACGTTCTGGCCACCGGCGCCACCGCTTCGGAAGGT
>JAGCZK010000205.1 GCA_017960065.1 Paludibacteraceae bacterium | reverse complement strand
GCTTTCGAACGCGCGGTGCTGCATGGCTTTCTCGACATTGAGAATTTTACCGCGCAAGGGCAGGATGGCCTGCGTGCGACGGTCGCGGCCCTGCTTGGCCGTACCACCTGCCGAGTCACCCTCGACGAGGAAAAGTTCGCACTCTTCGGGATCCTTGCTCGAGCAGTCGGCCAGTTTGCCGGGCAGGCCGCCACCCGAAAGCGGAGACTTGCGCTGCACCAGTTCGCGGGCCTTGCGGGCGGCATGACGCGCCGATGCGGCCAGCATCACTTTCTCGACAATGGTGCGGGCTTCTTTCGGGTGTTCCTCCAAGTAGTTGCCCAACGCCTCGCTCACAGCCATATCGACCGAACCCATCACCTCGTTGTTGCCCAGCTTGGTCTTGGTCTGGCCTTCGAACTGCGGTTCGGCCACCTTGACCGAAATCACGGCCGTCAGACCTTCGCGGAAGTCGTCGCCGTTGAGTTCGATTTTCTGTTTCTCGAGTTTTTCGAGCAGCTTGTTGTCTTCGGCGTATTTTTTGAGGGTACGGGTCAGACCGCGGCGGAAACCGGCCAGGTGCGTACCGCCCTCAATCGTGTTGATGTTGTTGACATACGAGTGCAGGTTTTCGCTGTAGCCCGTATTGTAAATCATGGCAATTTCAATCGGCGTCTCGTACTTGTCGGTTTGGATGTAGATGACGTCGTCGAAGAGTTTCTCGCGCGAGGAGTCCACATAGGTGACAAATTCCTTCAAGCCGTGCTCGGAGAAGAAGGTCTCGGTCTTTTCCTCGGGCATCTCTTCCGAAACGCGCTTGTCGGTCAGGGTCAGGTGCACCCCGGCGTTGAGGTAGGCCAGTTCGCGCAGGCGGTTGGCCAGGATTTCGTATTTGTATTCGGTTGTCGTAAAGATGCTGCCGTCGGGCTTGAAGGTCACCGTGGTGCCGGTGTCCGAAGCCGTGCCGATTTCGCGTACAGGCGCCTCGGGCTTGCCGCAGTGGTACTCCTGCATCCAGGCCTTGCCGTCGCGGTGCACTTCGGCGCGCAGGTAGGTCGAGAGCGCGTTGACGCACGACACACCCACGCCGTGCAAACCGCCCGACACTTTGTAGCTGTCTTTGTTGAACTTACCGCCGGCATGCAGTACCGTCATGACCACTTCGAGGGCCGAACGGCCTTCCTTCTTGTGCATATCGACCGGAATACCGCGGCCGTCGTCCTGAACGGTGATGGAGTTGTCGGGATTGATGGTTACTTCGATGTTTTTGCAGAAACCGGCCATCGCTTCGTCGATCGAGTTGTCGACCACCTCATACACCAGGTGGTGCAAACCCTTTTGACTGATATCGCCGATGTACATGGCGGGGCGTACCCGCACGGCTTCCAAGCCTTCGAGCACGGTAATGCTGCTTGCGCCATAATCTTCGGCCGCTTTCTTTTGCTGTTCGTCTGCCATAAAAATATGCGTTTTTCGATTAGTTTCTATTGTTTTACAAAGTGTACAAAAATACAAATTTTCTTTGAAAAACCCCGCCTTTTGGACAGCGAATTTATTGACATTCCGAACGAAAAAAAACGAAAGTCCGGACCGGTTCAGGCCTCGGGCAGCGATTTGGAGGTTTTGGCCCCAAGCTCCTTGATTTTTTCGGCTGTAGTGAGCACGTTGCCCTTGCCCGTATAGAGTTTGGAATAGGCGGTGTCATACACCCGCTGGGCCGAATCGAGCGAGCTTTTGACCTTTTGGAAGTCTTCGGTAAAGCCTACGAGTTTGTCGTAGAGGGCGCCGCTTTTGCGGGCGATTTCGAGGGCGTTGCGGGTCTGGTTCTCCTGTTTCCAGACCGAGGCCACCGTGCGCAGGGTGGCCAGCAGCGTGGTGGGGCTTACGATGACGATGTTCGAGCGCAAAGCGTAGTTGAACAGGTCGGGGTCGGCCTGCAGGGCCAGCGAAAACGACGCTTCGATCGGGACGAACATCATGACGAAATCGGGCGAGTTGATGCCGAGCAGGTTGGCATAGTTTTTGCCGGCCAGTTCGCGGACGTGTTTTTTGAGCGAGGCGAGGTGGTCGGCCAGCGCCTTCTGGCGATCGTCCTCCTCGGCCGAGATGTAGCGCTCATAGGCCGTCAGCGACACCTTGGAGTCGATGACGAGCTGCTTTTTGTCGGGCAGGTCAACGATGACATCGGGACGGAAAGTCTGGCCCTCGTCGGTGTGGCGTATCGCCTCGCGGCGGAATTCGCGGCCCTCTTGCAGGCCCGACAGCTCGAGCACCCGTTCAAGCACCACTTCGCCCCAATTGCCCTGCGTCTTGGATTCGCCTTTGAGGGCGCGGGCCAGGTTGTTGGCCTCTGCACTGACTTTTTGGTTGAGCTTGGTCAGTTCGGTCAGTTCGGCCCGCAACGAAGCATTGTCGCGCAGCTCGCGGTCGTACGAGTCGCTCACCTGCTTTTTGAAGTCTTCGATGTCTTTGCGCAAGGGCATGAGCACGTCGCCGAGCTGTTTTCCATTGGCATCGGAAAACTCTTGCGACCGGGCCTTGAGTATCCGGTTGGAGATGTTTTCAAATTCGCTGGTCAGCTGCTCCTGCAACTGGCGGAGCGCCTGCTCCTGGCCGGTCACCTGCTCCGACAGGTGGGCATTGTCGGTTTCCAGACGGGCGTTCCGGCGCTCGCTCTCCGAAAGCTTGCGCCGCTCGAGCACCAACACGGCCATGGCTCCCGCCAACAGGCCCAACACAAAGACCAGTGCAAAAAGAAGGCCCTGACTCATGCACGACAAGGGTTAGTACCCAGCCAGTTTGAATTTCCAGTTGGCGTCGCGCTTCATAAAGTCGCCCCAACAAATCAAAGGCACGCCGATGGCGATGCTGAAGGCTCCCACCGAACACAATCCGGCTCCTACCTGACGCACCACGGTCGGGTTTTTGGAATCGCCCGCAGCAAGGAAGCAGATGCCTCCGGCCAAGCCGACCGCCGCCCCCACGCCAAAGGTGATAAAGCCTCCCTTGTAAAGTTCAAAACCCATTTTGTACTCTTCGTATACGGGCGTCGGCATACACACGTTTTTGTGTCCGTCCAACACTTTTTCGGTCGAATAGAACGTCCAGTTTTCGTCGTTCAACTCGTTGGAGGGAACCATATATTCGTCGTAGGTGGGGATGTTGTAGCACACTTTTTCGTTGCTATACGTGACATACACGCGCTCTTTGAAATTCAGCCCGCGCTTGGCACCGATAAAGTCCCAGTCCGATTGGGCAAAAACCAAAGCCGTGGCACACAGGCACAAACAGAAAGCTATTAACCGTTTCATATACATCAGGGGAATTAATGATTGTTTTCACAAAAATAGCAAATATTTGTGAAATCCACCGCCCGCGGCACAAAAAATCCTGCGTTTTTATTGCTGCTGCAAGACCTCCATCCGGTTCGCGTCCAAACGAAGGAACGTGAAAAGCAACAGCGTAAAGCCCCACATCGAAGAACCGCCGTAACTGAAGAACGGAAGCGGAATGCCGATGACGGGCACAATGCCGATGACCATACCGATATTGATCACAAAGTGGAAAAAGAAGATGCTGGCCACCGAGTAGCCGTAGATGCGCGAAAACGCCGAACGCTGCCGTTCGGCCATGAGTACCAGCCGGATGATCAGCGTCACATAAAGGGCGACGACAAACAAGGTCCCGACAAAACCGCGCTCCTCGCCAATGGTGCAGAAAATAAAGTCGGTATCCTGCTCGGGCACATAGTTGAGCTTGGTTTGCGTGCCGTTCAGAAATCCTTTGCCGAAGAAACCGCCCGAACCGATGGCAATTTGCGACTGGTGCACGTTGTAGCCCGCTCCCTGCGGGTCGTCTTCGAGGCCCAACACAATTTTGATACGGATCTGCTGGTGCGGCTCCAATACCTTGTCGAAGGCATAGTCCACCGAGAAGGCCAGGCCGACAGTGGCGACAAACAGCAACCCGATCAGGGCGTATGCCTTGCGCCGCCGGACAAGCGACCAAATGGCCAGCATCAGCGTGCCCACGCCCATACAGACAAATCCGACATCGGTATAGCGGAACCAGCCGTGCTTAAACAACAGCACCAGGCTCGCCACCGCAAACAGCCCCAACAGGGTCAGCACCAGGGTCCGGATGCAGATGCGGTCGCGGGTGTAACGCCACAACAACAGCACCGCCACCAGCAAGGCTCCGCCAAAGACCAGCAGGTAGCCGTAGTCTTCGACGGGCGGGTTCAT
>JAGCZK010000204.1 GCA_017960065.1 Paludibacteraceae bacterium | reverse complement strand
GACCAGGGTCCAAAGATAGCTGTAAGCGCCGTCGGGCGTACAACCCGCGGGCACCCAGTTGCCCGGCGTAATGGTATAGACATTGCCGTTGTAGGCAAACTGAACCCCGGCATGTTCACCATAAACATTGTAGGCTTGGGCACTGTTGTATTGTTCGTAGGCCGAGCAGTCGCCCGACTGGCCGCCTTCATTGCCGCCTTCGTTGCCACCCTCGTTGCAGCCCTCGTTGCCGCCTTCATTACCGCCTTCGTTGCCACCGTTGTTGATGGGGTCGGGGTTGCCGTTCCAGTCGGCGATGTACGCAGCCATCGGCGCCGACCATTGGCGGCTGTACTGCTCGTCCCAGTTGACCGACCAGGTCATAAAGCCGCGCATGTTGCCGTAACCGGCGGCACGCAGTTTATTGGCGATGCTCTTGTATTGGTCGGTGGTCAGCACGCCGGCACCGGCCGAACCGGTTACCGAAGGCACGCCCAGCACCACTTGGTCTTGACGCAAAGCGGGGAAACTGGTCGGGCCGCACAACGAACCGTTTTGGTTGGCGATTGGGAAGCCGTTCATCAGCATTTTGGCCAGATTGACCACAAAATCTTCGGTACCGCAACTTTCGCCGCCCGGATTTTGGGGTGAGGGAATCACACCCGAGTTGTAGTATTGCACCTGCAGCCAGTCGAGACGGTCGCGCAACGCATACAACACCGGCAGGAACGAGCCGGCGCGCTTGTCGCAGCCCCAGCAGGTCGTACCATAGTAGCTATAGCCTTGCTGTACGAAGAAGGTCTCCGGCGCAAAGGTCAGCAAGAAATCATCGCCCATGTCGTTGCAAATTTTGCGCAACGCATATATCAGGTTTTTGATGACCGGCGTGGTCGGATTGGCCAAATCGCAGTCGCCTTCGTTGAACGACATCGAGTTGCCTTCGAAATCGACATCCAAGCCATCCAAACCGTATGTACGGCAGATGTTCTCGACTTGGGTGATAAAGGTGTTGCGGGCCGATTCGGTTTCGAGACGCACCTGACCGTTGGCACCACCGATCGAAAGCAGCACTTTCTGACCACGCGACTGCACCAGTTGGACATCGGCTTGGAACTCGGCGGCACTCGAATAAATGTTGTCGGCCGTCGGGTTATAGACAATGTTGCCGTCGGTCGGCGAAGTCGGCTCGCCAAAAGACAAGTTAATCACATCCCAATAAGTAGGGCACTGCGAAAGTTTCATTCCGTTGGCGGCACCATTCTTAAAATTGTGCCAGTAACCAACCAAAATGTGATCGTTCAAGGCAAACGCCGAAGATGCCAGCGTCAGCATCCCGATCAACATCGCTACGGATTTCTTCAAATTGTTCATACTTGATTCGGTAATTATAATTGTTTTTGTTTTCTGTTCGGTTTCCAACAGTAACGATGCAAAAGTAGGCATTATTTACTAAGGTATGCTCCATCGGGTCGGGACGGCAGAATTTAAGTGGAAGACCAGACCGTGCAAAAAATCCACTTTTTATAGATAAACAGTTGAATTTCAATAGTTCACAATAATGGCAACTCGAACAGAAAGCCGTCGGTTTTAGTAAATATACAACCTCAACAACACTACATCAACACCCGCTCAAGGCTCGGCCGGACATTACGGTTTTGGTACGACGGTTCGAAACAAAAAGGGGTTCCCGCCGCTGCAGGAACCCCTTCGAATCAAATCAAAAAACCTATAATAATATCCAGATTATTTTATCAGATGCAGCGACTGTCCGTCGGCACGAACCAGGTAGTTGCCACGGCCCAGACGCGTGATGTCGATGGTGGCCTTGCCG
>JAGCZK010000203.1 GCA_017960065.1 Paludibacteraceae bacterium | reverse complement strand
TCACCGGTTCGCGTAACGTGGTGAACGAAAATGGCAACTGGCACGAAGTGAACGGCCTGCATGCTGTAAACGGCACGAATGTGACGGTAACGGTAGGCAATGCCAACTATGCCGCCTTGTTTGTCGTACTTTCGGGCGACGACCAAACCCTCGATGCCGGTACCACCTATGTGTTCGAAGGTACCATCACGGCCACCAAGGCTGCCACGGTTTCGGTATATCTCGAATCGCGCGACAACAACGAGGGTCAGCACATGTTTGATGACAACACCATGAACCTGGCTGCCAACACACCGTACAACTTCAGTGTAGAGGCAACCAACCCGCAAGTGTTGACCAATCCTGACATGACGATTTCTGTTGCCAACGGTCCGGCCAATACGACTTACACCTTGACCAATGTGAAGATTCGTGAGAAAACCTGCGCCGTCAACATCGACGAAACGCCGGTTGCTCAGGCCGAATTCTTGCAGGTAGTTCCCAACCCGGTACAACAACGCGCCGTGATTGAGGCTTCGAAAGAAATCTCTTCGGTTTCGTTGTTCAACCTCGCAGGTCAGAAAGTGGCCGAATTTGATTCGGTCGAATTGGATCTGTCGGGCATGTCGCAAGGCTTGTACCTGCTCAAAGTCAACTTTGCCGACGGTAGCAACGGACAAACCAAACTGATCAAACAGTAACAAACTTTGAAAGTCTAATGGAGAATGGAGCGTGTTTTTCGACACGCTCCATTTTTTTGTATTATCTTTGTACTGGCTTTTGGCACGAAATTTGTTCCAAAGCATAGGGTATTATAATTGACGAAAAAATGCTAAACACTCGCAGAATTCCAGTTTTGCTGCTGACAGGTTACCTGGGCAGCGGAAAAACCACCTTGCTCAACCGTATCTTATCCAACCGTCAGGGAATCAAATTCGCCGTGATTGTCAACGATATCGGCGAAGTCAATATCGATGCCAGCCTGATTGAAAAAGGGGGCATCGTGGGCCAAAGCGACGACAGCCTGATGGCCTTGCAAAACGGTTGCATCTGCTGCACCCTCAAGATGGACCTCGTGCAGCAACTGGCCGACATCGCCAAAATGCAGCGTTTCGATTACATTGTCATCGAAGCCAGTGGTATCTGCGAGCCGGAACCCATTGCCCAAACCATCTGCTCCATGACCGAAATGGACGAGGAATACACCCGCTACGGCATTCCTTACGTCGATTGTATCGTGACGGTGGTGGATGCTCTCCGTCTGAAAGACGAATTTGCCGGCGGCAACGATTTGCTCCGTCCCGATTTGGAAGAGGATGACTTGGAAAACCTGGTGATCCAGCAAATCGAGTTCTGCAACCTGATCCTGGTCAATAAGGCCGGTGATGTGGAGAAGGCTTCGCTCGACCGTTTGCACGAAGTGTTGCGGGGCCTGCAGCCGCGCGCCGAAATGATCGACTGCAATTATTGTGATGTCGATCTCGACCGTTTGCTGCATACGCAACTGTTTGACTTTGAGTCGGTCGCCACGTCGGCCACTTGGATTCACGAACTCGAGGGCCATCACCCCGATGAGGAAGAAGAGGACGAGCACGAGCACGAACACGAACACGAACACGGGCACGAACACCACCACGAACATCACCATCACGACCACGACGACGAACACCACCACTGTCATCACCATCACGACCACGAGGGCGGTGAGGTCGAAGAATACGGCATCGGAACCTACGTCTATATGGCACGGCGCCCGATGGACATCAACCGCTTCGACCATTTTGTGGCCAAATGCTGGCCCAAGTCGGTGATTCGGGCCAAGGGAATCTGCTATTTCAAAGACAAACCCGACACCTGCTACCTGTTTGAGCAGGCGGGTCGGCAAGTGACGCTCAACAATGTGGGGCAGTGGTATGCCACCATGCCGCAAGACCAGCTGCAGCGGATGCTCGACCGCGACGAAAACCTGCGCCGCGATTGGGACGAGCAGTATGGCGACCGCATGCAGAAACTGGTGTTTATCGGACAACGTATGGACAAGGCCGCCATCAAAAAAGCCTTGGACGACTGTTTGCTCTAAATTTATATCTCAGCGGTTATGAATCAGGATTTTGTCGTGCTTAATCTGGGATGGACGCAGCTGGAGCCGCAGTCGGTCGAAAAACCGACGGTGTCTCCGTTCATGCGCATCTATTACCTCAAGCAGGGCGAAGCCGATTTGAATTTTTCCGACCGCGAGGTGCGGATGAGCCCCGGACACATGTACATGGTGCCGGCATATACGCCCCACTGCTACAGCAGCGACCAGCCGGTCCAACTCTATTACCTGTTTGTGTTGCATCGCCAGGCGCGCCGCAATTTTTTGGAGGATTACGATATGCCTTCGCAGGTGCGGTCCAACGAAGCGACCCAGCTTCTGTTCGAAAACTACTGCCACCTCTATCCGCAGCTGAACCTGCCCGCCGGTCAGTCGGCCGTTGGCGAACATTCCATCCCTTATCGCGATTATCTCCAGAC
Organism: Paludibacteraceae bacterium; assembly: GCA_017960065.1. Taxonomy (GTDB): domain Bacteria; phylum Bacteroidota; class Bacteroidia; order Bacteroidales; family Paludibacteraceae; genus Enterocola. Next base: position 11,924 of record JAGCZK010000203.1, on the reverse strand, counting down.
ATTTCGTGGCTTGGAAGAATATGAGCGTTTGCAATTGCACGGTATGGTCGAAATCCTGCTGTCGTATTTTCTCAAACACTCGCAAATCCGTAAGGAGGCCGCCGACCCGCGTATCGCCGGTGTGATGGACTATGTGTCCAACCACATGAGCGAGCAAATCAGCGTGGAGCAGCTGGCCGATTATGCCTGTCTGACCAAATCCTATCTGATCCGAACGTTTCGCGAAATGATGCACATCACGCCTTTGCAGTATGTGATCAAGAAAAAGATCCAGCTGGCGCAGAAAATGTTGCTCGAGTCTGATACGCCGGTGTCGGACATTGCGTCGGCCCTGGGTTTTCACGACAGTTCGTATTTTATCCGGCTTTTCCGCAAACACATCGGCCTTACGCCGCAAGACTACCGCATCCGGCTGATCGGATAGGACGTTGTGTTGATGCAATGGTACAAAGTAGGCGAAATTCTCCCTCTCGCCGCCTTTTATGCTTTTCTTTCGAGGGCTTTTGTGATTTGCACATTAACTTTGTGCTGAAATAACACGTCAAAGCCATGATTCGTAATTTTGAAAAGACCGCCATCATCACCGCCGACCATTCGGTGAGCTATGCCGAGTTGTTGCAACGCATCCGCCTGTTTTCGCATTATACGCCTGCCGAAAAAGGGGCGCGTACGCTGATTTTCAGCGAAAACCGCGAGGGTTGGGCCTATGCCTTGTTCTCCATCTGGGCCAATCGGGGCATTGCCGTGCCCGTGGATGCCGGCTCGACGGTGTCGGATGTCGCCTACATTCTGAACGACTGCCAGCCCGCCTGTGTATGGGTGTCGGCTAAAACGCGCCCGACGGTCGAGGCCGCGATGCGCGAGTTGGGCATGACCCACTTGCAGACGCTGCAACTGGAGGATTACGAACGGGTGCCGGTGTCGGGCCCCGGGTGCGATTGGATCGAAAGCGACGAGCAGGACACGGCGCTGATTATCTACACGTCGGGAACTACCGGCTCTCCCAAAGGCGTGATGTTGAGTTTCGGCAACCTTTGGGCCAATATCTCGAGCGTCTCCGACGACGTGCCCATCTTTAGCGAGCATCGCCGCGTGATGGTGCTGTTGCCGTTGCATCATATCCTGCCCCTGCTGGGCACCTTGGTCGCTCCCATCCTCAAAGGCGGGGGCATTGCCATCAGCCCGGGCATGTCTGGTCCCGAAATCATGGACACGCTCTGTCGGGGCCAAATCGCCATCATGGTGGGAGTGCCGCGTCTGTGGCAGGCGTTGTATGTGGGGATTAAGAAAAAGATTGATGCCCATGCCATTACCCGTGCGCTGTTTGCGCTTTGTCAGCGGGCGCAGAGTCCGCGTCTGTCGCGTCTGATTTTCGGCTCGGTGCACAAGAAAATGGGCGGCCACCTCGAGTATTGTGTGAGTGGTGGGGCTTCGCTCGACCTCGAAATCGGCCGCGGGTTGCGTACGCTGGGCCTCGACGTGCTCGAAGGGTATGGCATGACCGAAACCGCTCCGATGATTTCGTTTACCCGCCCCGACGACATTATTCCCGGGTGCGTGGGGCTGCCGTTGCCGACGGTCGAATGCCGGATCAAGGAAGGCGAGGTTTGTGTGAAGGGCCCGAATGTGATGCAGGGCTATTACAACCGCCCCGAAGAAACCGCTGCCGTTATGGACGACGAGGGGTTCCTGCATACGGGCGACCTGGGGCGCTTCGACGACTGCGGCCGCCTGTACATTACCGGTCGTACCAAAGAGATTATCGTTTTGTCGAACGGAAAGAATATCCAGCCCTCCGAAATCGAGTTCCAGCTCGAAAAGTACGACCAGTGGGTCAAAGAGGCGGCGGTCACCCAGTACAACGACCAGCTGTGGGCCATCTTAGTGCCTGCCAAGGCGATAGAAGGCTGGGCTCCTGATGCCTTGACCGAAGCCTTCAAACGCGAGGTGCTGTTGCCGTACAACCAGACGGTCGGCAATTACAAGAAGGTGATGAATGTGGTGGTGTCGAAGCAGGATTTGCCCCGCACCAAACTGGACAAACTGCAGCGCTACAAACTCAAGGACATCGTCGAAGGAAAGAAGTCGCAGCGCCAGCACTCTGAAAAGACACCCGAGCCTAATGGCCCCGAATACCGCCTGCTAAAGCGTTTTGTCTATGACATCAAGCGGGTGGAGATGCAACCGACCGACCATATCGAAACCGACTTGGCCTTCGACTCGCTCGACAAAGTGGAGTTGCAGGGCTATATCGAAGAGTCGTTTGGCATGGACTTGCGGGTTGACCAAATGGCGGGCTTCGAGCATGTCGCGGCCATGGCGGCCTACATCGCCGGGCACCGGACCCGCCTCGACGACGGTCAGGTTGATTGGCACCAGTTGCTGACCCGTACCGAAAGCGCCCCGCTGCCGCCGACCTCCAAACTCTTGTCGGTCGTATTCGCTTTGCTGGGGGCCTTTATGAAAGTCTTTCACCGCCTGTCGTTTGTGGGGCGCGAACATATACCGGCCACCGGGCCGCTGTTGGTGGTGCCCAACCACGAAAGTTTTCTGGATACGCCGGCTCTGATGGCGGGCATAGGAGCTTCGCAGGCCGACGATTATTTCTTTTATGCAACCGAAGACCATGTCAAAACCCGTTTGCGCAAGTCGCTGGCCGGTCGGGCCAATGTGATACTGATGGAACGCGGGCGGCTGAAGGAGTCGATTGTGCGGCTGGCCGATGTCTTGCGCCAAGGCAAGCGCGTGGTGCTCTTTCCAGAAGGGGAGCGCAGCTACGACGGTCATCTGGGCGAGTTTAAGAAGACCTTTGCCATCCTGGCTTGCGAGTTGCAGGTGCCGGTGCTGCCAGTCAGCATTCGCGGAACGTACGAGGCCTGGCCGCGTAGCCAGAAGTTGCCGAAACCCGGTAAGGTGACGGTGGAGTTTCTGCCGGTGGTACAGCCGCAGGCACCCTACGACGAACTGCTCGCGCAGGTTCGCGAGGCGGTGGAGCAAGCCGGGTAGGACTTAATAGACCACGTTGACCGAGGCGAGTTTCTGCTCGGGATTGCTGCCGAAAAGTTGGTAGGTGTACGTGCCGACGGGGCAGTCGTCGGGCCGGAGGTCCACACTGATTTTGCCGCTGCCGGCGCCGAGCGTGATGTCGCGCATCACCCGGCCGTCGGGATAATAGATAACCAGCCGGTTGGCTACGTTGGGGGCGATAATGCTTGCCACGCGGCTTCCGCCTTTTTTCGTGAAGCGGTAGGTTTCGACGGGAACCAGTTCCCAGTAGGCTTTGGTGTCGCCGTAGGGCTCAAAGGCTGTTCGCACGATGTTGTCGGTTGTTGTCTTTGCCAAGAATTTACAAGTGTCGGCTCCCATGGTGCAAGCGGGTACTAACTTGTAGCGGCTGCCGTTTTCGGTGCGTACCAGATAGAATTGTTGGGCGTTTTCTGTGGTGCGGGCCGACAGTTGTGCGCCTTTCTCGCGACTGCTGTTTTTGACGGCCAATTCTTGCGAATTGTTGGCAGTGATGGTGTACAGGCCTGCGGTAGCCGTTTCTTGCAAGGTGAATTGCTGGTCGGCATTGCCGGTGTAGTCTTGCAACGTAACATTGCCCGACTGCAACTGCATGTACTGGCCGGTGGCAGTGTTCTTGATCAGGTAGTTGCCCGACTTGCCGCCGACGGCATCCAACTCCACCTTGAGCGATTTTACGTTGGAAGTGCTGACGTTGGGTTGGTCAGAAGTATATACGGCGATTGCGCCCGTGTAGTTGTTGTTGCGGTAGGTCGTGACTTTGTACCCGGGTGCCACGCGGAAGGACTGGATGTGCGTGATTTGGTTTTCATAGTCGGTCCAATCCAACGCATTGACTTCGTAAATCACCAGGTTATTTGCCGTATAACTGCCTAACATTAAGGGAACTACAAATCCGGAACGGGTGGCTGCGCTGCCATAGTTGGTCTGGTAGTTGGTTTCTTGATAGGCAACGGCTGCGGTTTGGAGCTGTATGGGCGTGTAAGAGGCGTTGGATTTGAAGTTTTTGGTGTCGGAACTGCTGTAAAAATACAGGTTCGTGTCTCCGTTTTTGCGGCACAGGTACCGGTTTCCCGCATGATGGTATTTGAAGGAGATGCCATTGGTTCCGTCGAGGGCGGATACGATGTCGAAGTCGCCTTCGTAGCTCGAAGTGTTTCGAATGAGCAAAAGCGCATCGTAGTATTTTATGAGCAAGCCGTCACCTTTTTTCCCAATCATGTTTCGTGGAAATTCTACGGAACGCAAGGTTTTGGCGCCTGCGTACTTGACTTCGGGGGCGACTTGCCAGATGTAACTCCAGTCGTAAGGACTGATGCTGGTGTTTTTTACAACAACGTGTGCGGTGGAAAGCGTTGCGGTTAAAGTCGTTGCCGTATGTTGCACGTAAGCGCCGTTGCCGTGGTTTTTATATCGGTAGAATTTTTTGAAGCAGTCGGGAGCCGATTCAGAGGACATTTGTGCGGAGGCACTTGTCGCCCAGCAGGCGAGAATCGTAAAAAAAACCAGTCCTTTTTTGATAGGGTTCAAGTTAGTCAAAACTTCGTTTTTCATCAGTCCGGGTCGTTCTATGGGTGTATTCTCTTTTCGCGTGCAAAAATAATGTTTTTTTGCCAATACAAGTGTGTGATTTGCATAATTTTATCAACAGCATTCGCAATAAAAAACCTCCCGACCTGTATGGCCGGGAGGCGGAATGTGGCATGGGCTGGTCGGGGGCGGTTAGTACACCACGTTTGCCGAAGGCGACAGTAGCAGCGAGCCGCCTTGGTACAGGCGGTAGCGGTAGGTGCCGTTGGGGCAGGCGTCGTCATCGCTCAAATCGAGGACGAAGCTGTGCTCCGTGGCGCTTACCGCGCGCTCGGTCATGACCGTTCCGTCGGGCAGGTAAACCACCAACCGGTCGGCCGTGTCGGTGCATACAATGCGCACGCGCTTGTCGCCGGCAGCCTTGCTAAAGGTGTAGTCGTGGTACTCGTCGCCGAATAGCTGCAGCTCGCCCAATTGGAAACAGTAGTAACTGCCCGGGGTTACGTCGCCGATGTACAGCCGGATGTATTCGTAGCAGGCGGTTTGTCCCGGCGTATCAAAGTGGTGGTATTGGTATATTTCGCTGAACGCATGGTTGGATACGGTGTCAATCTTGACCCAATCCGTGCCGTCGTTCGAACCTTCGATCTTGAAGTTCTGCGGGTCGCGGTAGCCGGGGTTGTCGTTGGCCGACCAAAGCCCGTAGCCGTTAATGCGTACGGGCACGGGCGAGTGGTAGGTGATCCACACATCCTCGGTGTCGCTCGACCGGCTGGTGACGCAGAACTTGTGGGTGTAGTCGTTTGCGATCAGATTGCCAACCCCTTCGTTTTCGTTAGCGCCAGCGTGCGACGAGGTAATCGTGCCGCCATTGTCGGTCAAATCCTCCTGAATTGGCAAAATCTCAATTTTGAGCGACTGGATGGCGTTGTCGAACGTGGCGTTGAGCGAGGTCTGGTCGGAGGTGAATTCGGTGCTTGTGCCTGTAAATTTGTCGCCGGTATAGATGGTGACTTTGTAACCTTGCGATACTTTGAGAGACGAAATCCAATTGTCGCAGAAATCAAACTCCAACAGTTGCGCATAGGTGTAGTTGCCTTGAGCCAAGGCCTTGACTTTGCCACCGAAATTGGCGTTTTGGTAAAAATAGGCGGCGCCATAGGGAGCGTCGGGACGATCGTGTCGCTGCAACTGCCACTGTTGGTTGTCGGCGCCAGTATTGGTGTTGTTTGAGGCAACGTTGGCGCCACTTGCGGTGCTCGAGCCGGTGACTTCGGCAACCGTGTAGCCGTTATAGCACATAATTTGGTAGTAGTCGCCTATGGGGTGGAGCAAGAACCTCTGGTTGGTGTTGTTGGCGCTGTATGCGGCGACTTTGAAATTGTTTCCGTCGCGGGTTAGTACATTATTGCCACCCACCCCGACCGATTTGATTACGTACACGCTGGGGTATGCCGCCAACTCCTCCAGTAGCCAGTACTGGTGGGTGTCGCCGCAACTGAGCTCGGGCATTTGTACGGCATTGCCGTTGGTGACGTAGTTCTGCCCTTCGAGGTCGAGAAACAGGCTGCTGTTGACGTTTTTGACCGTATAGTATCCGCTCATACCCGTCACACTCGCGGGAGTGACAATCATTGACGAGAACTGGTCGTTGTGCATTCCTCCCACAAAGGTGGTGCTGGTGTTGTATGCAACGGCTGTGCCTTCGTAATTGTCGTTGTAGAAACAAATTACCTGGTAGCCGGTGCCGATCTTAAACGAAGAAATGTCGTTGTCGCTGATGCCGTAGCTGCTTAACGCGGCCGTATTGTGGTTGCCTTGGGGCAATGTGCCGCAATAGCCGCCGTAATCGGAGTGTTGGAAGCAGGAGACTCCCATCGGGTCTAGTTCCCAGTAGGCGCGCGTGTCGTCGTACGGAACCGGCATCAGTCGGGCCACGTCGTCTTGGGTGGTGTGCGCGATAAATTTGCACGAGTCGCCCGAAACGGTACATTCCGGTACGATCAAGTAGCGGGTGTTGCCGTCGGCGCTGCCTTCCCGGGTTTTGACAATGTAGAACCGTTTTGTGTTGTCGATGGTGTTGTTGTTTACGAAATTCAAGGGCGTTCCATCCGTACTGGTTCCGTTGGTAATGACCAAGTATCTGTTGGCGCTGGTCTTTCGGTTAATCGTATATAAGCCGGGGGTGCTGGTTTCGGTAATGGTGAATTGTTGTCGGTTTCCCCCTGTGTAGTCTTGTAATTGGATATTGGAGTTTTGTGCGTGCATGTACTTGCCCGTGCCGACGTTTTTGATGCGGTAGTCGCCCGAAAGTCCGGATACAACATTCAGCTCGACTTTCAGCGACTGGATCGTTTGTGCGCTCAAATTGGCCTGATTCGAGGTATAGACCGTTGCGTTGCCCGTGTAATTGTTGTTGGTGTAGGTGGTGATCTTGTAGCCCGGAGCCACGCGCAGCGACTGGATGTCGTCGATACCGTTGTTGCCCGATACGTTTAGGCTGTTGTAGTTGCCCAATAGGAGTGGAATCGAAAAACCGTTCATCCCGTAATCGGTGTGGTAGTCGGTGTTGCCGTAGGCAATGGCAGCCGTCTGCACCAAATGTTCTGTAAACGAGGAGTTTTTGTTGAAATTGGTATTGTTTTCACTGCTTTTATAGGTCCAAAACTCCGTGTTGTTGTTCTTTTTAGAGATGTATCGGCCATTTCCGGCATTTAACAGGTAGGAATAGCCGTTGGTGCTATTGTCCAATGCAGCCGCTCTTGTGAAGGTGGCATTGGTTTTGGAATTGGCCATGTCGTCGAAAGTACGGGTGACCAATTGGTTTTGATTTTGCCCCACGCGACAGAGCAATCGGTTGTAAAAGTTGGTGGCGCGAAATGAAATTTTAGTATTGTCGGACAATCCGGGGATGATTTGCCAAATCCAGTCGTAATTGTACAAATCCACGGCATCGGAGTATCCGACTGCTCCCGCATGGCGGATATATCCGTTGTTTCCATGGTTTTGAATACGATAAAAACGCTGGAAACAAGCCGGTTCGGTTTCGTTAATCCATGTTTGGGCGACTAATTCAGGGGTGAGAATAAAGCTGATGAAAATAAAAAAGCCAATACGTCTCATATTTCGAAAAACCTTTCTCGTTGTATAAATCAGTGTCTATCCTACAAAATTAGCATTTTTTAATAAATGCCGGGCGACGTATCATTTGACATTAAGTGATTTTTGTTGATTTTTCTGTCGGAATCCCCGATCCGCACTTCAGCCAGGCTTGGCGCTCGGCCGGCGGGAATTTTTCGATGGCGTATCTCAGGCAGGTGCGGGGGAGTTGCGCATAGTGTCGGCCCAGCCAGTTTCGCAGGCGTTGGGCGTCGCGTTTGCCGGCCTCGCGGAGCAGCCAGCCGGTGGCTTTTTGCAGCAGGTCGTGGAGCGGGGCCGGCTGCGACAGCAGGATTTCGGCAATGGCGTAGGTGTCGTCGAGTTGTCCGTGGCGGACGAACTGCATGGTGCTGACGATGCCGATGCGTTGTTCCCAGAGCGTTTGGCCCTCGCGGGCCAGGCGGTAAAGCAGGCTGCGGTCTTTGTCGAGCAGCCAATGTCCGAGCAACTCGTAGCACGACAAATCGACCAAGTCCCAGTTGTTGATATAGGCGGTGTGCGCCAGATAAAAGCGGATGCACGCTTCCTGCTCTTGTTTTTGGGCGTGGCGGTAGCGCTGGATGAGGCACAGCAGGGCGGCCAGTCGCATTTCATGGTAATCCGACACCAGGCAGGCTTCCAATTCGGCGAGGCTGGTGCGACGCCAACAGGCGCGGACGGCCAGTCGGGTGTCGGGCACTTTGATACCCAAAAAGCGGTCGCCTTCGCCGTATTGGCCGGGCCCTGTCTTGAAAAACCGCGACAATCCGGGCACTTTGGCCGGGTCGGCCAGCCGCATCATCGCTTCTTCGAGTGCGGACATCAGCGGCAGGCGTTTTTGAGTTGTTCCAAGGCCGGCTGCAACATGCTGCGCGGGCAGCCTACGTTGAGGCGCATAAATCCGCTGCCCTCGTTGCCGAATATCGCCCCGTCGTTGAGTGCCAGGCGTGCCTTGTTGACAAACAGGTCGATGAGCTGGCTGTGGCTGAGCCCCAACCCCCGGCAGTCGAGCCAGACCAGGTACGAGGCTTGCGGACGCCACACCCGGATGTCGAGGAGTTGTTTGCCGAAGAAGTCTTCGACAAAGCGGACGTTGTCTTCGAGGTAGGCAATCAGCTCGCGGCGCCAGGTTTCGCCCTGCTCAAAAGCCGCTTTGGTGGCAATGGGGCCGAACAGATCGGGCCAGTCGAACTCATTGGCCGCCAACCAGGTGTACAGCCCTTCGCGCAGCGAGTCGTCGGGCACAATGGCGTAGGCGCTGATCAGTCCGGCAAAATTGAAGGTCTTGGTGGGTGCACCGAAGGTGATGCTGATTTCGGCGGCTTCTTTCGATACGGTGGCAAACGGAACGTGCCGGTTGCCCCACAGGCACAAGTCGCAATGGATTTCGTCCGAAATGACGTAAATGCCGTGCCGGTGGCAGATGGCGGCCAGGCGGCGCAGGGTGTCGGCCGACCAGACCACCCCTCCCGGGTTGTGCGGGTTCGACAGGATGAGCAGCTTGCACTTGTCGTCGATGACCGACTCGAGTTGCTCGAAATCCATCTCGTAACGGTGGTCGGCGGTTTCGCGAAGCGGATTGTACACCAGCTCGCGATGGTTGCCCAAAACCACATGGCGGAAGGGATGGTATACAGGAGGTTGGATGATAACCTTTTCGTCGGGGGCCACCAGGTAATTGACCACAGTGGCGATGCCGCGCACCACGCCCGGCACAAATTTCATCCATTCGCTGCGGACCTGCCAGCCGTGGTGACTGGCAATCCATTGGGCGATGGTGTCCCAATAGCCTTCGGGCAGCAGGGTGTAGCCGTAAAGCGGATGGTTCAGGCGTTGTTGTACGGCCTCTCTGAGAAAGTCGGGCGCCTCGAATTCCATGTCGGCCACCCACAGGGGCGTGAGGTCGCTTCGCCCGAAGCGGTCTTTGAGTGCGTCGTATTTGAGGGTGCGCGTGCCCGCGCGGTTGATCGGTTTGTCGAATGAATAGTGTTTCATAAGGCGAAATAAATGGGTTTTCAGTGGGCAAAGTTACCGATTTTGTCAAAAAATCCCAATGCTTTGGACGACGGATTGCGGTGTGTGTGCGGAAATGTGTATCTTTGTGGCGGAATATTGGAACCGATATGGATTACCTGCCTCAAGACCCGGCCATTTTGGTGTCGGGCATCAACATGCTGTTGCGCGACGAAGAGTTCGACGACTTGAGTTCGCTCTGTGCCTATTACGACCGCGAAGAGAGCGAGTTGCTCGATTATTTGCGGCAGCACGGCTATGTGTACAGCGCCACCCAAAAACAAATGCGGCCGATTGGCTACGACGAGTGACCATGATTACGAAAGACGCTGTCGAAACGGCCTACTGTTTTTTTCACCAAAAACACCGCGTGTATGTCCACTCCCAACTGGATTGGCAGAAAGAGGATATCGAATACGCCATTGCGTCGTATGCCGACGGAATGAATCCGCAACTGTATGCCCGATTGGGGCAGGGGAGGACCGACTACTTGCGCCGCCACGAGTGTTTTGCCGACGACCTGTCGGATGCCTTGCGGCAACTCGAGGCGCTGCTCAACGCGCCGGCCTGAACGGTCAGTCTTGAATGTAGCCTTTGGTGTACATGTCGTAATAGAGGGCTTCGAGTTCGCCCAACGACAATTCTTTGACCGAGCGCTCGATGAGGCGGATCAGTTCTTCTTTACGATTATCTTCGTTGATTCCGAATGTTGGCATAAGGATGAGAAAAACAGGGTTGTCTAAAAAAAACAACCCTGTTTTTATGGTTTGGTTAGAAATTGCAAGTTATTTGAACAATTTGCCCAGCAGGCTGCCGGCGGCGTTTTTCAGGCTCGAGGCAGCGGCGTTTTTGAGGCTGTCCTTGGCCACTTCGCCACCCACCGAGGCGATGATGGAGTTGAGGTCCAATCCGCCCGATTTGCTTTTGTCCTTTTTGGTGGCCGAAACGATGGCCGAAATGATGGTCGGCAGCAGTGCGGCGGCGGTTTTGGTGGTCGAGGCGTCGAGTTTCAGCTTGCTGGCGATTTTGTCGGTGAACAAACTGGTGGCCAGTGCGGTGACGGGGCTCGATTCGGCCTTGGTCTTGCCGGTGAACAGCGAGGTCAGGTCCGAAATGCCCGAGCTGGTCTGGGCCGATTCCTTGACGCTGCCCAACACCGAGTCGCCAAGACCCTTCAATACGGTTTCACTTAAGTTGCTGCCTTTGGCCGAAGATTGCACTTGGCTCGAAATGAGATCTGTAAGGATTGACATAGTATAAAAATTTAAAAGATTGGTGATTATTCTGCGTTAAATTCAGGGGCTTGGTCGTACAAGTACACCATCACGGCATCGAAGAACGGTGCGTCGATGTAATCGATGGTTACATAGATTTCCCCTTCAAACGAATTTTCCATTTCGATGGCCAGGGTGGTGCCGCGTTTGATTTTGTCGGTGTTGGAGTCGCTGTCGCCTTTTTCTTTCAGCTCGTAAATACCGTATTCTTTGAGGGTTTTGCTGTTGTCGTTCGGATCAACGATGACCAGACGGCATTTGAAGTTTTCTTGTGAGGTACGGTTAACGATGCGGATTTGGTTGTAGGTCTTTTCGTCGCCTCCAATGGTGAAGGTGGTGCGAGCCATGGCGGTGGCGGCGAAGGCCAGAGCCAGTACGGCGAGGGTGAGTTTTTTAAAAGTTTTCATGATTAAATGTTTAAATAAAGGATTGAGGTGTTAATTATGCAAAAATAATCAATGTTGTTTTTATTCTGAAAACGATGGTAAATTTACATTTTTCGTGGGAATAAAGCAAGTGGCGGCCGTTAAATATTTCGATTAGGGCCTCCGCACCCGCCAGGCCTGGGTGCGCAGGGCGAAATTCTGCCGCAGGCAGTCGCTGTAGAGCCAGGGCTCGCAGCTGTGGATGTCGCCCACATTGATGAAGCCGAGGATGGGCTTGTACTCTGCGCCATCGTAGCCATCGACCACCAGCACGTGCCAGGTGGTGTCGAGCGTCACCTGGATGGAGTCGTGCAGGCGAGCGCCCATGGTGTCGGTGCGCCAGTTGACGGGATTGATGCCCATGACGCAGGGCACGGCGATGACCGGACTGACAAAGGCCGTGTCCTTGACCGTGTTGTAGCAGACGGTGACGCCGGTGTCGTCGGCCCCGCGGGCCGGACGGATGTGGCGCGTGGCCGCGTTGTCGGCCGGGGTGCCTTTGTCGCCTAGCACGTAGGCG
>JAGCZK010000021.1 GCA_017960065.1 Paludibacteraceae bacterium | reverse complement strand
GGCATGCAGAACATCCGCGACGTGATTCCCTTCCCGCGGACGCCCGAAACCGCTGAATTTTAATCCATCCCATAAAAACCGCTGCCCGACAAAAGGCGGCGGTTTTTGTTTTTCCAACCGCCCGTGGACGATTTTATCTTCACCGTTACCTTGTTTCTCGTGGTCGGAACGCTCTTGGCCGGCGCGTTCGGGGTGTTGGCGCGTGTTTTTTTCCTATTGACCTACGACATTCCGTGGGTGGAGCGACGCCGCAACGCCCGCCTGTTCAAATCCACGCAGTTGAAGCTGGCCGCCATCGTGATGCAGGCCGATGGACACACCACCCGCCGGGAACTGGGCGTCTTTAAGGAGCTGTGGACCGAATTGTACGGTGAAAAGGACTGTCTACGAAGTCTCAAGAAACTGAAGAAGCTGCTCAAGGAGCGCATCAAATACGTGGACCTCTGCCTCGACATCACCCGCAACATCCCCTATCAAAGCCGTCTGGAATTGCTCCGCACCCTCTTCAGCATCGCCGCGGCCGACGACACCTCCGACCAGGAGCTGTCCCTCATACAAGACATGGCCCACTACCTCAACATCCAGGCCTACGACTTCGATTCCATCTTCGCCCTCTTCAGCCACACCTGGTACGGCAGCCGCCGGCAAAAGGCCGCCCCGCAAGACACTCCGAGCGCCTATTGGGCCTACACCGCCCTCGAGATTCCGCCGACCGCCACCGACGAGGAGGTCAAGAAAGCCTACCGCCGCATGGCCATGAAGTACCACCCCGACAAGGTGGCCGATATGGGGCGCGCCGCCTACCGGTCGGCCACGGCAAAATTTCAGGCATTGGGTCAGGCCTACGAAACCATCAAACGCGAGCGGGGAATAAAATAATCACGATTTTAACGACATAAAATGGACGGATTGGTTAATCTTTTCGAAGGAATTGGACGCTTTTTGATTATCTGCGGCATCTTTGCCATCTATGCCTTCTTCGCATCGGTGCTCAATGCCATACAAATTGAGACAGATGCCGCTGTCAAAGAACCGGTAGGCGATTTGCCGGACAGCCGTTTCAAAGAGTACCAGCTGAAACTGATTGCCATGCTGATGAAGGCCGACGGACACACCACAAAGGGCGAGCTTTCGGAGTTCAAACGCTATTGGACAGCCACCTACGGGGAGAAAGACTGTGCGTATCAGCTAAAGGAACTGCAGCGCCTGCTTAACACAAACAGCGATACCATCGAAATCTGCCTCGACATCACCCGCAACACCAAATACCTGACCCGACTCGAACTGCTCCGCACCTTCTTTGCCATTGCAGCAGCCGATGAAATCGACGATAACGAGCTGGCACGCATCAAACATTACGCCCATTACCTCAACATCCGACAACCGGATTTCGATTCGGTCTTTGCCCTTTACAGCCATACTTACTACGGCTGGCGCTACCGGCAAACCCCGCCTCCAGTCGCCCAGTCGGCCGACTGGGCCTATACCGCCCTCGAAATCAGCCCGACGGCCTCCGACGATGAGGTGAAAAAAGCCTACCGGCTGATGGCCATGCGTTTCCACCCCGACAAGCAGATGCAGGCAGGCGAAGCGGCCTACCAATCGGCCACCGAAAAGTTTCAGGCGCTCGGTCAGGCCTACGAGGCTATCAAACGCGAGCGGGGCATGAATTGATTTTTTCTATAGAAAAAATCGCCGGAGGACTGTTTCGCTCCAAAAAAATCACTACCTTTGTTTGCTTCGTTTTGGGTTTCGACCCGAAAACGCTGCCTGTCAAACTGAACAACCTTCGCTTATGTCGGTATTATTCTACTTCCTTATCATCATTGTGGTGATCTTCTTCGGCGGAAAATTCAAGGAAACTCCGTCTTCGAAGATTTTCAGCTCACAGCGCGAAGAGGAATTCGACTACGAAGCGTTCAAACAGACACTGCTGGTGCTGACCGCAGTTGTGATGAAAGCCGACGGACACACCACCAAAGCGGAGCTGTCGGCCTTCAAAAACTTTTGGAACCGCAATTACGGCGAAGCCGACACGGCCAAACGGCTCAAACACCTCAAATGGCTGCTCGAACAGAACCTTTCGTACCGCGACGCCTGCCTCAATCTGACCCGCAATGTCAACTATTCGGTGCGGCTCGAGGTTCTGCGCTACCTGTTCATCGTCGGCAGCTCCGACAGTCTGCTCGAAAACGAAACGCGCATCCTGCAAGACATGGCCCACTACATGAACATTCAGCGGGCCGACTACAACTCCATTCTGGCGCTCTATTACCACACTTCGTACGGCGGCCAGCAGTACCGCTCAAACGAGCAGCAGTACCAACAATCGTCGCAGCAGTCGTCTTATTCGTATTCATCGGGCAACTACCAATACCAAAGTTCCGGCCATTACAACAATTGGGCCTACACCGCCCTCGAAATCGAGCCCACGGCCACCGACGACGAGGTCAAGAAAGCCTACCGCCGCATGGCGCTGAAATACCATCCCGACAAGATAAGCGGGCTTGGAGAAGCGGCCAAGCGCGCGGCTACCGAAAAATTTCAGGCCCTGGCCGAAGCCTACGAATCCATTAAACGGGAAAGGGGAATCAAATGACACGCAAAGAACTGATTATCGCCATTGCCAGTGCCATCAAACAATTTGAGCACCGGCCTTTCAACTATAAGCAACTGGCCTCAGCCGCCGGCCTGCACCGCCAGTCCGACAAGATCAAGGTGCCTGCAGTCATCGAGGAATTTCTGGCCCAGGGCATCATCGAGCAGGTGGAGCGGGGCAAATACCGCTCGCGCATCGTCAACAAGTACGTGACCGGGGTCATCGACCGCAACTACAACGGCAAGACGCACCTGATACCCGACGACGGCGGGGAAAAGATCTTTATCGCCGACCGCAACGTGAACCACGCCATGAAACACGACCGCGTGAAAGTGCTGCTATACGCCAAAAACCGCGGGCGCCAACCCGAAGGCGAAGTGGTGGAGATTCTCAAACGCGACCGCACCAATTTCATCGGTGTGCTGAGCCTGCAAAACGGAGTGGCATTTGTGGTGGTCGATAACCGGATCCTGACGAACGACATCTTTGTGCCGATGAACAAACTGGGAGGGGCCAAAGACGGGCAAAAGGTCATTGTTAAGATGACGGACTGGCCCGACAAAGCGAAAAACCCCTTCGGTGAAATCGTGGATATTTTAGGGACGGTGGGTGATAATAACACCGAAATGCATGCCATTCTGGCCGAGTACGGGCTGCCTTACTCGTACCCCGAAGAAATTGCCCAGGAAGCCGAGCGCATCCCGATGGAGATTTCCGCCTCCGAAATCAAAAACCGCGTGGATTGCCGCAAAACCGTCACCTTTACCATCGACCCGCGCGATGCCAAAGACTTTGACGACGCCCTGTCGTACCGCCGCCTCGACAGCGGCCTCATCGAAGTGGGCGTGCACATCGCCGACGTCACGCACTATGTCAAGGAGAAGGATCTGATTGACACCGAGGCTTACAGTCGCGCCACTTCGGTTTACCTGGTGGACCGCACCATCCCCATGTTGCCAGAACACTTGTGCAACGGTGTTTGCTCGTTGCGTCCGAACGAAGACAAACTTTGCTATTCGGTACTCTTCCAACTCGATGAAAACGCCGAAATCAAGCATTACCAGATAGCCAAGACGATCATCCATTCCGACCGCCGCTTTACCTACGAGGAGGCGCAGGAGATTATCGAAACCGGCCAAGGCGACTTTGCCGAGGAGGTGCTGGGGCTCGACCGCCTGGCCAAGAAACTGCGTGAGACCCGCTTCAAAAACGGCGCCATCGCGTTTGAACGGGCCGAGGTCCGTTTCGAAATAGATGAGACCGGAAAACCCCTCGATGTCTATTTCAAGGAATCGAAAGACTCGAACAAACTGGTCGAGGAGTTTATGCTCCTGGCCAACCGCACGGTAGCCGAGCACATTGGCAAAACCGAAAAAACCTTCGTTTACCGTGTCCACGACGAGCCGAACCCCGACAAGCTGCGCGATTTGTCGCAATTCATCGCCAAATTCGGCTACAAACTCAAAACAGAGGGCAAGAAAAACGAGGTGTCGTCGGCCATCAACGGCCTGCTCGATAAAATTGCCGGAAAGCGCGAAGAAGACCTCATCTCGACCATTACCATCCGGTCGATGGCCAAAGCGGTATATACCACCGAAAACATCGGGCACTACGGCCTGGCCTTCGACTATTACACCCATTTCACCTCGCCCATCCGCCGCTATCCCGACATGATGGTACACCGGCTGCTGAGCTATTACCACGACGGAGGCAAGAGCGTGGACATGCATCAGTACGAAGAGTATTGCCAGCACTGCTCCGACCGTGAACAACTGGCCGCCTCGGCCGAGCGCGCCTCCATCAAATACAAACAGGTGGAATTCATGTCGGACAAGAAGGGACAAGTGTTCGACGGCGTGATTTCGGGCGTGACCGAATGGGGACTTTTTGTCGAAATTTCTTGCAACAAATGCGAAGGACTCGTACCTTTGCGCGACCTGGACGACGACTATTATTTCTACGACGAGAAGAACTACTGCCTCATCGGCGAGCACACGCGCAAGAAATACCAGTTGGGCGACAAAGTGAATGTGATGGTTAGCAATGCCAACCTCGACAAAAAACAATTGGACTTTAAATTCGTATGATATGACCACCATCAAGATCGTTAACAAATCGGCCAACCCTCTGCCTGCCTACGCCACCGAACAGTCGGCCGGGATGGATTTGCGCGCCGCCCTGTCGGAGCCGGTAGAACTCAAGCCGCTCGAACGCAAACTGATTCCGACCGGCCTTTACATCGAACTGCCCGCCGGATTCGAGGCTCAAATCCGCCCTCGCAGCGGCCTGGCCCTCAAAAAAGGCATCACCGTACTGAACACTCCGGGCACCATTGATGCCGATTATCGCGGTGAAATCGGTGTGATTCTCATCAACCTTTCGTCCGAAACTTTTGTGGTGGAACCGGGCGAACGCATCTGCCAGATGGTAATTGCCCGCTACGAACAGGCGAATTTGGAACAAGTACAGGTATTGAGCGAAACCGTTCGCGGAGAAGGCGGTTTCGGCCACACGGGTAAAAAGTGAGAAGGGCACTCCACATAGCAGGGTTGTTGGTTGCGCTGGCCGCAGGGCTGTCGCAACCGGGGCTGGCCAAAGAGAAAACGCCTGTCAGCGAAGCCTATTCGGCCGAATTCGACAGCCTGTTTTTCCAGGCATTGCGGTTCAAAAACGCCGAAAACCTGGAGGGGGCGCTCTATGCCTTTTCGCGTTGCTATGATTTGTATCCCAACAGTGCCATTGTCAACTACGAACTCGGAAAGTTGCACCTCGAACACAACAACATCAACAGCGGGCTCAACTTTCTGAAGCGGGCCGCCAAGTTGGATCCCGAAAACTATTATTACCAAATTTCTTACGCCAAACTGCTGGTCAACCTCAAAAACTTCAACGCCGCCGAGCAGCAATACAAAGAGACCATCAAACGTTTTCCGGACAAAGAGACGCCCATCTACCAGCTGAGCCAGTTGTACTCGGCCACCGGCAAATACGCCGAAGCCCTGGAAATGTACGACATGCTCGAACGGCTGACCGGCAAAAACGAATACCTGTCTTACGCCAAGGTCCAGTTGTGCATCCTCATCGGCAACCGCAAACGCGCCTTAGGCGAAATCGACGAACTCATCCGTAAAGAGCCGATGAATCCGTCTCTCTATGTTACCAAAGGCGAGGTTGAAATGAACTTCAACAAACCCGAAGAAGCCATCCGGTATTACAAACAGGCCTTGGAAATCGCTCCCGAAAACGGCATGGCACTGGCGTCGCTCTGCAACTACTACAACTCCATCGGTGATGTGGAAAAGACCGATGAATACGCCCAAAAGATGTTTGCGGCCAAGGATATCGACTTCGAGACCAAGCAACAGTTCCTCAACGAAATCGTGGGCATCTACACCCGGAGGGCGGGCAACGAAGCCAAAATCGAGCACATCTACAAAACCATCATTGAGGCCGAACCCGAAAATTCAATGGCGCACCAGATGTATGCCGATGTGCTGATTTACCTGCAACGAATCCCCGAAGCCATCGAAGAATTAAGAACCGCCACCTACCTCGAACCCGAAAACACCGATGCCTGGGTAAGCCTCTACCAACTGGCGGTCGATCAGAAAGACAGCACCATGGTCCGCCGCGTGCTGGGCGACGCACTCGAAGCCATTCCCTATTCGCCGGTGTTTTTCTATCTCAACGGCACATACGCCTTGGTGATGGACAACGACAAGGAGACGGCGTTTCACTACCTGCTCGAGGCCGAAAAGAACATGGACGACAGCCAGCCCACCATGCTCAACAAAAACCTGTACGACGTGCTGAGCATGCTGATGTGGGAGCGAAACAACAAAAACGAAGCCTTCAACTACCTCAACAAGGCGCTGGCCATCGACCCCAACGACCCGACCTTGCTCAACAACTATGCCTATTACCTCGCCATCGAAAACATGGAACTGGAGCGGGCCGAACGCATGAGCCTCAAAACCATCGAACAAGATCCGCTCAACGCCTCATTTCTCGACACTTACGCCTATGTCTTAATGAAACAGGGCAAATATAACCTGGCCTTCTTTTACATCCAACGGGCTATGGAATACGACAAATCAGAACCCAAAAACAGCGAACTCATCGAGCATTGTGGCGATATATTGTACTTCCTCAACAGCATCGACGACGCCGTACGCTGTTGGGAGCAGTCCAAACAGCTTGGAAACGATTCATCAACACTAGACCTTAAAATAAAAGAAAAAAAGTATGTGGAATAAATCTGTATTCGGCCTGCTAATTGCAGCCCTCTTGTGCCTGCCGGCTTGTAAAACCACCCAAAAAGCCGGAAGTGGTGCGCACACCCAAGCCACCCATTCCGCCGAATGGCAAAAAAAGTATCACAACAACCTCAAAACCATCAACGGCAAATTGCGTATCGAGATGACCAACCCGAGCATGTCGCTGAAAGGCACCCTGCGCGCCATCAATGACAGTGCCATGCAAATCTCGCTTCAAGCCTTCTTAGGCATCGAAATCGCCCGTATCTGGTGCGACAAACAGGGCATCCTGATTATCGACCGCTACCACGGCAACTACAGCGAGGTAAGCTACGCTTCCATGCAAAAGTATATGCCCGTCAACCTCAACGCCCTCGAGTCGGTCATCTATAACCGCTACTTCGACCCGTTCGGGGTAGGCCTGGATTCATACGAAACGGGGACCGACGGAACCAACGGCTACCTGTCGCACGAAACCGAAAAATCGCGCCTCGAGTTCATGAACAACCACTCGCAGCAGTTGGTACGCACCTCGATCAAGCAAAAGGAACCTTCGGGCTACCTGACCATGGATTACCGCAATTTTGACGCGGCCAAAAACTTCCCCCAAAGCCAGGATTTGAAATTTTACTCCAATAAAATGCTGTTTAATTTGAGCTGGACCTTCGAAAAGATCTCCTACGACGAAACCATTGAGCTGCCATACCCCAGCACCAAGGGCCTGAAGAAAGTCAGCTTCGAAGAATTGTATAAGAACCTGATGAAATGAGAAAAACCCTGTTGCTACTTCTGAGCTGTTGCCTCTGCCTGTGCCTGAGCGCACAATCGGTCAACGACCTGAAAAAGCGGAAGCAAAAGGCCCTTCAGAACCTGGAGGCCACCAGCAAGATGCTGACCAAAACGCAGAAAAACACCAAGCAGCAACAAGACAAACTGGTATTGATTAACGCCGAAATCAAAGAGCGGAAAACCCTCATCAACACCCTCAACGCCGAAATCGACCAATACAATGCCAAACTGGGCAAATTGCGGCAAGAAACTAACGAAAAACGCCAAAAACTCGAATCTCTGAAGAAGGAGTACGCCACGCTCATGTACCACACGTACTACAAGAAGAGCCGCTACGAGAATCTGATGTTCGTCTTGTCGGCCACCCGCCTCGACGAGTGCCTGCGGCGCTACCGTTATGTGCAGCAATACTCCGAATACTGCCAGAAAAAAATCAAAGAAATCGAACGCGTCAAAAAGGACCTCGACAACAAAATTGCCGAAACGGAAACCGTACGCACCAACCGCATGCAATCGTTGAGCGAAAAGAAAAAAGAAAGCCAAAGCCTCGAAAAACAAAAGGCTAGACAAGACCAACTGGTCACCTCGCTCAAGAAAAAGGAAAAGGACCTGAAAGCGACGCTCAAAAAGCAACAGAAAATCGCTGACAATCTGAATGCCCAGATTGAAAAGAAAATTGCCGAGGAGGCCCGCAAACAGGCCGAGGCCGCCAAAAAGAAACAGGCCACAACTGCCAAAAAAGGCGACACGAACAAACAACCTGCCTCCACCCAACCGGCCTACCAGATGACCAAAGAAGAAAAACTGGTTTCCGGTAACTTTGCCCAAAATAAAGGGCGGCTGCCCTGGCCGGTTGAGAAAGGTCTGATTACCGGGCATTTCGGAATCCACCCCCATCCGGTACTCCAACATGTCACCACCAACAACAAGGGCATCTATATCCAATGCCCCAAGGGCAGCAACGCCCGTGCCGTCTTCGACGGAGAGGTTACCCAAAGCTTTGCCATCCCCGGCAGCAACAATGCGGTTATCGTCAAACACGGCATCTACCGTACGGTGTATGCCAACCTGACCAAAGTGAACGTCAAGGTTGGCGACAAGGTGAAGGCCAAACAAACCATCGGCCGCATCTACACCGACACCGAAGACAACAAAACCGAACTCTACTTCCAGATTTGGAACGACCGCACGCTGCAAGACCCGGAAGCCTGGTTGGCAAAATAACTCCCAAATCCCATGAAAAGACTCCTGTACCTGATTGTGCCGCTGGCTTTGGCAGCCTGCAACAAAGCGGCCGATATGCCACCCTACGAGCTCGACGAATTTCAAACTCCGGGCGGCAAAACCGTTCGGATGCACGCCTTGATGCATGCCAGCATCCGCATTGAATACAACGGCCTCGAGTTTGAGATCGACCCTTGCCCGCAATTGGGCGAACGCACGGTGGACTACAGCCGTCTGCCCAAGGCCGACTACATCCTCGTTACCCACGAACACCACGACCACTACAATGCTGCCGCCATTGACTCCCTTTCCAAAGAACAAACCCGCCTGGTCATGAATCCACGCTGCGTCGAACTTTACGGCTCCGGCACCGCCATGTCCAATGGCGACAGATTGCAACTGTCCGATGACATCCTGATCGAAGCGGTTCCCGCCTACAACACCACCGAGGACCACTTGCAGTTTCATCCGCAAGGGCGTGACAACGGGTATTTGTTGACGCTCGACGGACTGCGGATTTACATTGCCGGCGATACCGAGCCGATACCGGAAATGGAGGGCCTTGGCGACATTGACATCGCCTTTTTGCCTTGCAACCAACCCTACACTATGACGCCCGAACAGCTTCTGCAAGCGGCCAGGACCATCCGTCCCAAGGTGTTGTTTCCCTACCACTATGGCAGCACTGACTTGGGTACCGACGAATCCAGTCCCATTGCTTCGGCGTTGAAAAACGACGG
>JAGCZK010000202.1 GCA_017960065.1 Paludibacteraceae bacterium | reverse complement strand
GGCACGGGCAGTCCGCACTGCCAGCCGTATTGCAGCAGGCCGACCGTCTTGAGGCAAACCGATTTGCCGCCGGCGTTCGGACCCGAAATGACCAAAATCCGGTCCTTTTCGCTGAGCGCGATGTCGAGAGGAACGATGCTGCGGCCCTGTTGCTTGAGCGTGGCTTCAAGCAAGGGATGGCGGGCGCTTTTCCAGGCAATGAGCGGTGCGTCCGACATTTCGGGGAAGACCGCACCGGCCTCGCGGGCCCAAATCGATTTGGCGCGGATGAAATCCATGTACCCCAGGTAGCGGTAAGCTTGTCCGAGGTTTTCGGCCTGCGGCCGGATAAAATCGGTGCAAACCGTGAGCAACCGTATGATCTCGCGTTTTTCGTCGGCTTCGAGCATGCGGATGCGGTTGTTGGACTCGACTACGGCCGTGGGCTCGATGTAGACGGTTTTGCCCGATGCCGAGGCATCGTGTACGATACCGCTCAGTTTGCGTTTGTAGCCGGGAGAAACCGGAATGACCAAACGTCCTTCGCGAATGGTCGGCTGGGTGTCTTCTTCGACATAGCCGTCGCGGCGGGCCTGATGCAGGATGTCGGTGAGCAGTTTGGTGATCGAGCCGCTCAGCCGGTTGCGCTCGCGCCGGATTTCGGCCAGGGTGGGTGAGGCCTCGTCTTTGATGTGCCCGAAGCGGTCGAGCAGACCGTCGATTTGGCGGATGATGTCGGGGAAGGTGCCGATTTGCACGGCCAGCCCCTGCAATTCGGGATAGTCCTCAGCCGGTTTTTCGGCAAAACAGCGGGCAATGGCGGCCTGGTTGCGCAGCGAGCGCAGCATTTCGAACAACTCGGTTTCGGTCAGGTAGGTGCCTTCGGTCAGGATGCGCTTGAGCGAAGGGCGCACGTCGTAAAATCCGTCGGTGGGGAATTGTCCGCCCTCCTCGCAAAAACGCAGGAATTCGCGTGTCTGGCGGTGCCGGCGGGCAATGACCAGGGCGTCTGCCGAAAAACTCATGGACGCGACCAACTCGCGGCCCATGTCGCAGATGCACAGACTGCCGACCCAATGGCGGATTTTGTCGAAGCCGATTTTTTGTTCAAAATGTTGGGGATACACCATAACGCTTGCAAAGATACAACAAAGAAACGACAGAAATCCTTTTTGCGCCTATTGAATTTTGCGGCAGCGCAGAATGCGGTGGCTTTCGTCGCAAAGCGTGGTGGCTAGCAGGTAGTCCTCTCCGCCTTCGGCCAACTTCCATTTCTTGCGCAAGTCGGCCACCGTGGCCGGGAAATTGCGCACCGTGAGGTTGGCTTTCCCAAGTGCGCGGAGCCGGCGGTCGTTGGCGCGCAGGCATTCGAGCAACTCGAACTTGCGCCCCGGAAAACCGGCAATCAATTGTTCGGAGGTGTACAAGTGGCTGTTGGGATGCAGTTTGGCACAACCGAAGTCGGCGCAGATTTTCTTGAACGCCCCGGCCTTCAGCAGGGCGCTGTGCGGTTCGTAAACATAAGACTTGGGCAAGTCGTAACAGGCTTGCGCCAGGGCTTCGTCTTCGAGAAAGAAGCTGTAAAGCTCTTCGCGGTCGCAGCAGTGCACCCGTGGCGGGTGTCCGGTTCCCGAGGCGCCTGCCTTCAACAGCAGTTCTTTGCACTCGCCCTTGACGGCGATGATGTACAAATCTTCGCATTCAGGGAATATCCGCAGCGCCTCTTTGATGTCGTGGGCCGGCGACAATTTGAGCAACAGTTGGCGGCAGTGGGTCAGCAGCTGGTCGTGCAGGCCCACGATGTCGGGGCTGCAGTCGCGCAGCGAAACCACTTTCCGGCCCATGCCGTCGCGGCGTGCGGGGTCAACAAAGATGCAGTCGCAGACAGGCATTTGCGCCAGGAACGCTTCGGCTTCGGCCTGATGGACGTTGATGTCCAGGCCCAGCAGACCGAAGTTGTGCCGGGCGGCCTCGACCAGTGCGGGCTGCCGCTCCACATAGTCGGTTTTTCTGAAGGATTTCGAAAGGTAGGCGCAATCGACCCCCAAACCGCCGGTCAGATCGACCAGGTGTTCTCCTCCGACCAAGCGGGCCTTCCATTGGGCGGTCTCCTGCGACGAGCATTGCTCAAGCGCCAGCGATGAGGGCAGGCGGATACCGTCGATGGCAGCCCATTCGGGGAGTTTTTTCTCCATCATCTTTTCCAGAACGCAGGGGTGAAGATGACCAGAATGGTGAAGATTTCCAAACGGCCGACCAACATCAAAAAGGCCATGAACCATTTGGCAAAGGGAGTCAGAGCGCTGAAGTTGGAGGCCGGCCCGAGGGTGCCGATGGCTGGGCCGATATTGCCGACTCCCGTAAGCGCGGTGCCGAGCGATTCGTCGAACGGCAGGCCGGTGGCGGTGAATACCAGACTGCTTAGCAACACCAGCATGGCGTACAGGCAGACAAAGGCCAGAATGCTGTTGACCAGTTGCGGCCGGATAACCTGTCCGTTAAAGCGTACGGGAAGCACGGCATTGGGGTGCAGCAGGCGTTTGAACTCGTAGTGGCTGTTTTTGAACAGGATGGCCAGCCGGACGGTTTTGATACCTCCCGAGGTGGAGCCCGAGCAGCCGCTGAACAGCATGACCAGTAGCATGACCGACCACACGAGCGGTTGCCATTGCATGTAATCCACCACGCAGAAACCCGAAGTCGTAATCAGCGCCACGACGTTGAACAGGCTGTAGCGGATATTGTCGGCAATGGGGATTTCGCGGTGGTAATGGAACAGGCTAGCGGAGGCCAGGACGGTCAGCAATACGATGAACAAGATGTAAAACCGCAGTTCCTCGTCCGAAAACGCCTTGCGGAATTTGCCTTTGAGGATGCGGAAGAAGAGGGCGAAGTTGACGCCGCCGACAAACATGAAAAAGATGACGATGTATTCGATGACGGACGATTCCCAATAGCCGATGCTGGCGTTCTTGGTCGAGAATCCGCCAGTGGACAGGGTGGTGAACGAGTGGCAGATGGCGTCGAAATAGTCCATGCCGC
This sequence comes from Paludibacteraceae bacterium, assembly GCA_017960065.1. GTDB lineage: Bacteria > Bacteroidota > Bacteroidia > Bacteroidales > Paludibacteraceae > Enterocola. The sequence goes on along the minus strand of JAGCZK010000202.1, from coordinate 9,437 downwards.
CGACCCACAGGCAGAACGACTCGAAAAGGGTAATCAGGGTGTACATGCCCCAAAGCATCTTGGCGGTGGTGCTCAACTTGGCGTGAATCTTGTCTTTGGTAGGCCCCGGCACCTCGGCGGCAAACAGCGACATGCCGCCTACGTCGAGCAGCGGCAGAATGGCCAGCGACAGGACGATGATTCCCATGCCGCCAATCCATTGGAGCAGGCTGCGCCAAAACAGCAAGCCGTGGCCGAGCGATTCGATGTCGTTGAGAATGGTGGCCCCGGTTGTCGAAAATCCGGACATCGTTTCAAAGTACGCGTCGGTAAGCGACGGGATGCTTCCGCTGAGATAAAACGGCAGCAGACCGAAGATGGAGAAGATGACCCAGACACTGCCGACGACGACGAAACCCTCGCGCTTGCCCATGGTCACTTTGGTTTTGAGCGTACACAACAATCCGAGCACGGAGGTGCCCAAGGTGATTCCGATGGTGTACAAAAAGTAGATGACGTCGTCCTCTTTGTAAAAGTACGAAACCAGGCAGGCAACCGACATGAAGGCCACCTCAAAGAGCAACAACATGCTCATGATGCGTATGACCGACCTAAGACTGAAGATGTGTTTCATTTAAACCATTTTTCAATGCGTTGCAAACTGTCTTCGCTGCAAAATACGGTGACGCTGTCGCCCGGTTCGATGTGGGTGGTGCCGACGGCCACGAAGCCTTTCCCGTTGCGGACCACGCCACCGATGATGATGTTCTTGGGCAGGCGCAGGTCTTTCAGCGGCGCTGTGGTGATGGCCGATTCGGGCTCGGCCACCAGTTCGACCACTTCGACATTGACAAACGTCAGACAGCGGACCGAAACATTGCCTCCCAGAATCAACTGGTAGATGTGCGAGGCCGCCAAGAGTTTTTTGTTGATGATGGCACCGATGTCGAGGCTTTCGGCCATGGGGATGTAGTCGAGATTTTCGACCTCGGCGATGCTGCGTTGCACTCCCAACCCCTTGGCTGTCAGACAGGCCAGGATGTTGGTTTCGGCATTTCCGGTCAGGGCGACAAAGGCGTCGAACGAGGTGATTTCCTCCTGTTTGAGCAGTTCGATGTCGCGGCCGTCACCGTTGATGACCAAGGCGTCGTGGGTGTGCTCGATGACACGGTATGTTTTGTCAAGGTCTTGTTCGATGACTTTGATGTTCATGTCCTTGGGCAGGTTCTGGATGGATTTGATACCGATCCGGCTGCCACCGAGAATCATGACGTTCTTGATGTCGAACTGTTCTTTTCCCGACTTGATTCGCACTTCCTCCTCTCCTTCCTTGGTGGTGATGAAATAGACGATATCGCCGACCTGGACGCAGTCTTTGCCGTAAGGGATGATGGTTTTGTCGCCCCGTTTGATGACCACGACACGCACTTGGGTGTTGTCGGCGAAGGCCTTCTCGAAAGGAATTCCCAGCAGCGGGGAGGCTTCGCGTATTTTAGTGGCCAGAACGACCAGCGCACCCCCCGACAGTTCGATGTATTGGCGCACCCAGCCTTTTTTGAGGCTGTTGACAATTTCGTTGGCGGCCAGCATTTCGGGGTAAATCAGCGAATCGACCCCCATGCTTTTGAAAAACTCCTTGTTTTTGGGGAGCAGGTATTCCTGGTTGTCGATGCGGGCAAGCGTTTTTTGTGCGCCGAGGTTGGTGGCCAGCAGGCAGGCGGTGATGTTGGTGCTTTCGTAGGGGGTTACCGCTACAAATAGGTCTGCGTCAGGAACTTGCGCTTCGCGCAAATCGCCAATCGACGTGGGAGACCCGACAACCGCCAGGATGTCGTAGTTGGCTTCGAGCGCCTTGATCTTTTCGGCTTGCTGGTCGAGCAGAATGATGGTGTGACGCTCTTTCGAAAGCATCTTGGCCAAGTGTGTGCCGACGTCGCCCGCTCCTGCAATGATGATTTTCATGTCAATATATTTTTTTAGCGCGGCTCATCTGGCGTTTCGCCTCGTTTTCCTTGATGGTTTCGCGCTTGTCAAACTCTTTCTTGCCTTTCGCCAATGCGATTTTCACCTTGGCCAGCCCCTTTTCGTTGATAAAGATCGCCGTCGGGACGATGGTGACGCCCGGGTCTTTGCTGCCCTGCTCGATTTTGCGGAGTTCCTTGCGGGTCAGCAGCAGCTTGCGGTCGCGAATGGGGGTGTGGTTGTTGTACGAGCCGTAGAAATAGGCCGAAATGTTCATGCCTTTGCACCACAGCTCGCCCTTGTCGAAGTAGCACCAGCTGTCGGTCAGGTTGGCGCGCCCTTGTCGGAGCGACTTGATTTCGGTCCCCACTAACACGATGCCGGCCGTCCATTCGTCCAAGAACAGGTAGTCGAACGAGGCCCGTTTATTTTTAATGTATATCTGGTCTTTCATAAATGCAGTCCTGGAAATATTTTGCCGACAATCAGCCCCACCAGCATCGGGGTGGCCGACAGGCAGACTCCCGAAATCACCGCCGGCAGCGTACTGTTGCCCTTGCTCTGAAGCCGGAAGGCGCCGGTGTAAGCCGAGTAGATGCACCCCAGGTACAGAAACTTCAGGAAGAACAGGTCCGTCATGAGCGGATACAGCAGGTTGACCGCATAGATGGGGCTCATGGCATATACGGCATACGCCGTGACGGTTTCGGACGGGGCTTCCGCATGGAAGAACGAGGCGGTCAGACGGGTCAGGAACACCCCGGTGTGGACGATGACAAAGCCGTTGACAGCGGCGAATGCGGCGGCGGCAAACACGTTGTTCCAATCACCGTCGCCCAACCGCATCAGGCTTCCGATGATGGCGGTCAGCACCGACAGGGCCACCGACGGATAGGCGATGTGCAGGTACGAAGTGCTGCCTTGCGGCCACTCGGCCGAAGCGCTCCACGTCTCCGTCGAGGGGACCAGCATCTGTGCAAAATGCTGTACATAGCTTCTGGTGTGTGCTTTTGAGAAGATTCCCATAATCCGATTATTGCGACAAAGATACATAAAAATGAAAAAACGAGGTGCAATATTTGTTGAAAGTTGGAAATTGTTGCAATAAAAAGACGGTGCATGGGAGTTTGTTTGAAATAAAATCAGTACCTTTGCGAGGGTAACATAAAAAGTTGACACTTCGTGCAGATTCTTTTGTACATACTGACTGCGGTTTTGATTGTGGCCTCCTTGTGCGCCTATTTCCCGATCGCCCATAAATACAACCTGTTGGCGGGGGTCAATCATCGCAGTTCGCATACAAAACCGGTGGTTACCGGGGCCGGATTTGTCTTCGTGGTGTCGTATTTGGTTTGGCTGGTGGAGATTGTCTGTCTCGGAAAACCCGTCGAGTGGTGGATGTGGAGCGGATTGCTGGCCCTGGCCGTCGTCAGTTTCGTCGATGACCTCACCGATGTCTGGTTCCTGATCCGCCTTTTGATCCAGTTCTTGTCGCTTGCCGCCATGCTGTGGCAGATTCAGCTGCAGTCCGATATTCATTTCGGATTTTCGGTGGTGCAGTGGCTGGCAGCCCTTTCGCTGCTGGTGATTTCGGTGGGCACCGTCAACCTCTGCAATTTTATGGACGGCATCAACGGCATGATGGGAGGCGTCGGCCTGGCCATGTGTCTGACCTTTATCCTGATTGACACCTACGTCGTTGATTTTATCGATGTCCGCTGGCTGTACTTCACGCTGATTCCCCTGCTGATATTCATGTACCTCAACGCCCGTCCCCAGCCGAAATGCTTTTTGGGCGATGTCGGGGCGGTGGTGCTTGGCTATGTCTTTATGTACGCCATCTCCCTGCTGCTGATCCGAACTGGGAACGTCGTCTATGTCCTGATTTTTGCCGTGACTTACGTGGAGGCGGGGCTGACGGTGGCACAGCGTCTGCTTGCCGGCGACAACATTTTTGTTTCGCACCGCATCCATCTCTTCCAGCTGATGGTCAACGAAGGCGGGAAACCCCATCTGCTGATTTCCGGCATCTATACGCTGATTCAGCTGCTGTTTGGCATGCTGGTCTTTTTCCTCAACTACTTCGAATGTCCGATTTTGTGGCAACACCTGATATGCTGGCCCTTGTTCGGCCTGCTGGCCGTGCTCTATCTGTACATCAAACGGCGTGCAATGGGCGGACATTTGTTGTCTTACCGCAAAGTTGCGAATAATGAACACCAACAACCCTAAGGATTTTGTAAAAAAAATAATTATCAACTATACAGTTTTATATGGCTACAGATAAAATTTCAAATTTGCTCGCCATGCGCGAACAGGCCCGCTTAGGCGGAGGTCAGAAACGTATTGACGCACAACATGCCAAAGGAAAGATGACCGCGCGCGAGCGTGTTGATATGCTGTTGGACGAAGGCAGCTTTGAAGAAATGGACATGTTCGTCACCCACCGTTGCACCAATTTCGGACTCGACAAGGAGCATACCCTGGGCGACGGCGTGGTAGTGGGTCAAGGTACGATCGACGGCCGTCTGGTCTTTGTGTTCGCCCAGGATTTCACCGTGTCGGGCGGTTCGCTTTCGGAAACAATGTCGATGAAAATCTGCCATGTGATGGACAAGGCGATGAAAGTCGGCGCCCCCATCATCGGTATCAACGACTCGGGCGGTGCGCGTATCCAGGAAGGCCCCAATGCTTTGGCCGGCTATGGCGAAATTTTCGAACGCAACATTCTGGCTTCGGGCGTGATTCCTCAAATTTCGGGCATTTTCGGACCGTGTGCCGGTGGTGCGGTGTATTCGCCTGCGCTGACCGACTTTATCATGATGTCCGACACCAACAGCTATATGTTCATTACCGGTCCGACGGTGGTGAAAGCGGTGACTGGCGAGGTGGTGACCGCCGAAGATTTGGGTGGCGCTGCCGTACACGCTTCGCGTACGGGTGTGGCCCACTTGCATGCCCCCACCGAAGAGGACGCCATTGACGATATCCGTCGTTTGATTTCGTTCCTGCCCTCCAACAACATGGAGAATGCCCCTTCCATTCCCTGCACCGATCCGGTCAACCGCATGGAAGACGTGCTGAACACTTTGGTTCCGGAAATCCCGAACAAGCCATACGACATGAAAGAGATTATCTACGCAATCGTTGATAATCAGGATATTTTCGAAATCCAACCCGATTTCGCCAAAAACGTGATCTGCTGTTTCGCCCGTTTCAACGGTGCCGTCACCGGCATCATCGCCAACCAGCCCAACTTTATGGCCGGTGTGCTCGATTGCGACGCTTCGCGCAAAGCCGCCCGTTTCGTGCGTTTCTGCGATGCCTTCAATATCCCCATCCTGACATTGGTCGATGTGCCGGGCTTCTTACCTGGAACCGGTCAGGAATATGCCGGTATCATTGTACACGGCGCCAAACTGATGTTCGCCTACGGCGAAGCAACCGTGCCTAAGGTGACCGTAACCATCCGTAAGTCTTACGGTGGTTCGCATATTGTAATGAGCTGCAAGCAGTTGCGTGGCGACTTTAACTATTCGTGGCCGGGAGCGGAGATTGCCGTGATGGGTCCCGACGGAGCCGTCGGCGTGTTGTACGGCAAAGCGGCCGCCGCTATCGAAGACCCTGCCGAAAAGAAGAAATTCCTGGCAGAGAAGGAAGCCGAATACCGCGAAAAGTTCGCCAATCCCTATACGGCGGCGTCGATGGGCTATATCGACGATGTTATCGAACCGCGCAACACGCGTTTCCGTGTGATCCGTGCCTTCGAGTCGCTTAAAAACAAGCGCCTGACGAATCCGCCCAAAAAACATTCGAATATTCCGCTTTGATTCCGGTCGGAGCCATCCATTGATTTAAAAGACAGTTATTCAGATATGAAAAAATTCAATTTTGAGATAGAAGGAAAACCCTACGAAGTGGCTGTGGAAAAAGGTAGTGGTGCGTATGAGGTGCAAGTGAACGGCAAGAGTTTCTCGGTCAACTATCAGCCGGAAACCAAACAAAAGACCTCGTTCCGCCCCAATTCGGGCACTGCCCGCAAGGCTGAGTCGGGTGTGCTCAAATCGCCGCTTCCGGGAAACATCGTAAAGGTACTGGTTGCCGAAGGTCAGGCGGTCAAAAGCGGTGACACCTTGTTGGTTATCGAATCCATGAAGATGGAAAACAATGTTACCGCCCAATGCGACGGAGTGGTGGCCAGCATCAGTGTCAAAGTTGGACAGAGCGTGATGCAAGGCGACAACCTGTTGGCTTTTGAAGCCGCCAAGTCGGCCGAAGCTCCGAAACCGGCGCCCGCTGCCACAGCAAAGCCTGCCGCTCCCAAGGCTGCCGCAGCCGGAGCAGTGACGAGTCCGCTTCCCGGCAACGTCCTGAAACTTCATGTCAAATCGGGCGATTCGGTCAAGAAAGGCGATGTGGTCGCCGTGATCGAGTCCATGAAAATGGAGAACAATATCCCCGCTCCGCGCGATGGTCAGGTGGGCGCTGTTTGCGTTGAGGTTGGCCAAAGCGTGATGCAGGGCGATGCGTTGTTCGAATTGAACTAAGGAAACCGTTTCCACTTTTTTGAGGAGTTCGAGTGAACTCCTTTTTTTGTTTTTGTGTATATTCAAATTCTTAATAGTCAGTTGTTTGTAAAAATTCTGTTGTGCGGTTGATGTAATTTTGACGCATTTTTTTTCCACTGCTTCGAAAAAAAAAGTCCGATTTGATTTTTTGATTCTTTTACATTTTTATAAATTTGCCACCGCTGAGCGAAGGCACTCTTCGTTCTATTTATGAAGAAGAATAAAATAAGGTATATGAAAAAGAATCTTTTTTTAGCAAGTCTTTTGTTGTTGTGGTTGGCAAGCACCCCGGCGATTGCCACAGTCTTTACGGTGACGACGCTTGACGACAATGCCAATAACGGAGCACCTACCGCTGGCTCTTTGCGTTGGGCAATTACGCAGGTGGACGATGCGGCGAACGCTGCCAACGCTCCCCACACCATCAACTTTAGTGTGACCGGCACCATCAATATGGGGGGCGTCGAATTTTGGGGCATTTCCCAGCAGGTGACTATCAATGGTACGGGGATTACCCTGAATGCAGGTGGCGCCGCAAACGGTCTGAAAATTGAAAATGCCAATGCCGCTGGCACCATCATCGACGGCTTGACTATCAACAATGTGTCGAACAACGGTATCTCGAACTGGGCTGCCGCCAATGTGACGGTGCGCAACTGCGTTATAGGTCTGACGGCGGCCAACGGCACCCGACTGCTTACCGGAAATGCCAATGTGGGTATCAATATGGATGGTGCGGTGACCCAAGGTTTTGTTATCCGCAATTGTACGATTGCCGGTTTCGGCAGCTCGCAAATTACGGCGTCCAACAGCAAGGGTCAAATTGACAACTGTATCCTCGGTACGAACTCCAACTCGGAAGCTTGCCCGGCACCGTCGAATACCGGTCATGGTATCGACTTGACCAACTGTACGGTTTCTGACATTACCAATTGCTTGATTTCGGGCAACCCGCACTGCGGTATCCACCTGAATGCATGTAACAATATCGGTATCCGTGGCTGCTATATCGGAACGAATCTGGATGGTACCGCTAAGGTGGGTAATGGCCAGCACGGTATCATGATGATAGCTGGTTGTAATAATATAACCATTGGTGGTACTGGTGCTGCCAGTGATTATAATATTATTGCAGGAAACGCCAGCATTGGCGTTTTTATTCAAGACGGGTCAAGTCATAATCAAATTGTCATGAAATACTCGTATATAGGAACCAATCCGAGTCTTGCCAATTTAGGTAACGGAAGGAGTGGTGCGGAAATTCATGATACAGAATATCTCACAATCGATCATGCCACTTTTGGGAAAAATGATGTTCAAGGCGTTTGTATTGAGGCGGGATGTAGAAAAGTAAATATTACGAACTCAACCATTGTTGACAATATCAGTAAGGGTATTCAAGTACAAAACATAGCGGCAAATGCCACTGATTTTGTAAATATCAGCAACAATACGATTTATGACAACGGTTGGCGCCAAGATAATGAGGGCGGTAGCGGTATCATGCTTAATTCGGGTGTTTCGGGTGTAAATGTGACCAACAATACCATTTACAATAACTGCGAGGGCGGTTTGTACATTAACGGCGGTTCTAATGCGAATAACGTTACCGGTAATACAATTTATGACAATAATATTGCCAACATTTGGATCAGTAACGCTTCTTGCGACAATGTCATTACCTCCAACACAATCTACGGCGGCAAGTTGACCGCTATCCATGGGGGCATCAAGAACTGGTACACCTTCCCGGACAACGGAGCCCATGCCGGTAGCGGTATTTTGGTCGAAGGTGCTTCACTGAGAAATGTCCTCAATAAGGTGGGCGAAGAAAACCGCATTTATTGCAATGCCGGTCTGCCCATTGATTTGAATAAATCCAATCATGTTATTTCGAGCGACCCCGGTAATAACAATGTGGAAACCCCGACCATCAATCCGGGCTCTTCCACGGTGAATTCCATTAAGGGTACCGGCAAAAGCGGCGCTACGGTTTATATTTACGATAATACCGATGCCTCATGCGATTGCGCCGGCGGTTATACCTGTATCGGTACTGCCACGGTTGACGGCTCTGGCAATTGGACCTGTACTCCCAATGTAACGCCTACCTCTTTGGCGAAAATTGCGGTGATGCTGGTGACCTCTGCCAATAACTCCTCCGAATTTACCGATTGCTGTTTGGTTCAAGGCGGTACACTGGCCAAAAAGGACGCTAATCCTGTTTGTGCCGGCGCCTCCTTTGTGATGACGATGACCGATGCTTTCGGTGCAAGTTTTGAACTGCAACGCTCCACAACCGAGAATGGTACCTACACAACGGTGGCAACGGTTACCAGTGGTACCGAAATTACAGCTCCGGCAACAACGGCCGGCACCTATTGGTATCGGTTGAGAGTTACCAACGGAGCAGGTTGCGAGGCCATTTCTAACAAAATCTCGGTGGTTACCAACGCCCTTCCGACGGCTTCGATTGACGGTGATGCCGCCGTCTGCCAGAACGGCACGCTGACGCTGACGGGCTCGGGCGCAGCCAACTACTCGTGGAACGGCGGAGCCTACACCACGACGGCTACCTATTCGGTGAATACGGCTTCGGCCAGCACCCCGACCATTACCCTGAAAGTGAAAGACGGCAACGGTTGCGAATCGGCCGAAGTGTCGAAGACCGTTACGGTGAACGCCTTGCCGACGGCTTCGATTGACGGAGATGCCGCTGTCTGCCAGAACGGCACGCTGACGCTGACGGGCTCTGGCGCCGACAACTACTCGTGGAACGGCGGTGCTTACAGCACGACGGCTACCTATTCGGTGAATACGGCTTCGGCCAGCACCCCGACCATTACCCTGAAAGTGAAAGACGGCAACGGTTGCGAATCGGCCGAGGAGTCGAAAACCGTTACGGTGAACGCCTTGCCGAATGCCTCC
>JAGCZK010000201.1 GCA_017960065.1 Paludibacteraceae bacterium | reverse complement strand
GGGCCAAAAGCGCTCCGCGAACGCCTTTCGATTCGGTTTCGGCTTGGATTTCGCCACCGAAACGGAAGGTGTCGAGCTGGGCCGACGACAACAGGAAGTTGACTTTGTCGAGGCCGTAGTTCCATACGGTGTTGACGCGCAGCGACTCGCTCGGTTCGGCACGGTCCACCATAATGGACTCCATGCGGAACAGGGCCAGGTTGGCTTCTTCGACCAACTCAGTGCGCTTGTAGGCATCGACCAGCGTCGAATAAGTGTTTGCGTCAGGCGGTTGGTGCCGGCCGGCAAGATGTTTTGCAGACCGTCCACAATTTCGACCTCCACGGCACCGATGGCGTCGTTGGTCAGGATGCTCTTCTTGATCCAACCGAAGCGGTCGGCGTTCATATAAACATACGTGAAGGTCAGCCCCAGGTCGTTGTTCTTTTCGGTAAAACGGATTTTGTTGCCGATGGTGCTCTTGGCAATCGAGCGTTCGATGTTGTACGCCCCTTTGTTGCGCGACGAAAAGGGCTCCCACAAGTAGCTCTTGCCTGCTTTCCCCACCCGCAGGATGGTTTTGCTGCCGGTCCATTCCGAAGATTCGGTGATTTTATCGTCGGTATAATAGGGGAAGAGGGCGAAGTCGGGGCTTACGCGGCCGGCGGTAACGCCTCCCGACGACGACAGGTACATCCACAAGTCCGATTCGCTGGCGATGCTGATGAAGAACGGCTGCATGGCATCGTATCCCGCAATACGGTAATACTTTTCGCCGTCGATGGTTACAAACTCGCCCTTGATTTTTTTCCCGCTCGATTGAACGGGGTTGTTTCCTACAAACAATTCCATTATGATGCGTTATTACTAGTGTGTATCAATCATTGATTATGCTTCAGCCGGATTCAGTTCGCCGGCACGGCGGGCCTCCAAGTCGGCTTTCATTTGCTTCTCCATCGAAGGAGTCAGGCCGTAGAAGGCCATTACCAATGCACAAGAGGCATAGAGTACGCCCGGAATCACCGAAACGAGCAGACGGATGCCCAAGATGGCACTATCCGTTTGTTCGGCTGCATCCGGAATATAGTTCGACCAGGTCAGAATCCAACCGGCAAAAGCCGCACCGATGGCCCAACCCACTTTTTGCGAGAATACCGCAGCCGAAAAGCACAAACCGGTGGTACGGCGGTTGAGTTTCCATTCGCCAAAGTCGGCGGCATCGGCAATCATGGTCCACAACAACGGCACCGCCGGAGCATAGGCCATTTTAGCCAAGATGTTGAATACATAGACCATAACCAGGTTGTCGCCGGCAGCGTAAATCAACGCAAAGAAAATACCCGACAACACCGAACTGCCCATGTACACGTATTTGTTGCCAAAGCGTTTGGCCAAGGGTTTGGAAAGCGGCAGGGCCACAATCAGGGCCACCGTTCCCAACACGTTGAACAGCTGGACGTTGGTGGCGTCTTGGATATAGTACTTGAAGTAATAGGCGATGGCTGCATTCTGCATGGCAAACATGATGAACGAAACCACACCCACGCAGGTCAACACAATCCAAGGGTTGTTTTTGAACAGATACTTAAAGTCCTTGGCAACCGACGTGTCCTGCTTCTTGGGAGCTGGGATACGTTCTTTGGTGGTCAGGAAGGTAATCAGGAAGAAAACCAGGCTCAATACGGCAAATACGGCCACAGTTGCCTGATAACCGCTTGCGGCATTGGCCGTGTCGGTCGTTACCAGCGCTTTGAATCCTTGGGAGGCAATCGATTCGTCGGCGCGGTTGCCAAAGTAGTTGACAAAGTATAAGGCCAAACCGGTTACTACGAACTGACCGAGGTAGGCGGCGATGAAACGGTAGGTGTTGAGGCTGGCGCGCTCGGCACTGTCGGCCGTCATGACGGCACTCATCGACGAATAGGGCAGGTTGACAAAGGCATAAGCCGTACGCAGCAACAAGCAGGTGATGGCGGCATAAACGATGATGCCCGTCGGCGAGAACGGAGGCGTGGTAAACGCCAGCACGGCCAGAATGGCATAAGGAATGGCACCAAAGAGCAGGTACGGGCGGAACTTGCCCCAACGCGTGTCGGTGCGGTCCGAAATAATGCCGACAATGGGATCGACAACGGCATCCCAAATACTGCCGGCAAACATGATCCAACCAGCCACCGACGGCGAGATGCCGTACACATCGGTATAGAAAATCAACAACCAGAAACCGACCAAATCCCACACAAAGTGCGAGGCGGTATCACCCAAACTGTATCCGATTTTTTCTTTGACAGACAATTTATCCGTACTCATTTTTCTTTATTTTTTTGTTATTAAACAGGTTTCACTATAAACAACCAAGGCGTTGAAGACCCGTCGGGGATTCTTCAACGCTTCGGTTTGGGTTATGCATGCCGCAACTGCTGCAACATGATTGGTTATTGTTTGATGATCAGTTGTTCGCCACGGTCGCCGCGCTGGTAGAGGCGGATGTAGTCGATGTACATCTTGACCGGAGTGCCGTCGGCCGGTAGAGCCGATTCGGTGATCTTCACAAAAT
>JAGCZK010000200.1 GCA_017960065.1 Paludibacteraceae bacterium | reverse complement strand
TGGGGCTGACCGGTTTCAGACAGGCGAACTTCGTCTCCCAAAACCGGAGTGTCGAAGGCTTCAGTCCGAATTCCTGAGCGACCTCGCCGATGCTGTAATAGGCTTTGTTCTCTAACATCAGTCAAAGGTTTTGGCATTGTTGGCCGAAAGCAGCACCATTTGGTCGTATTCTGCGGGCGACAAGTCGAGGTAGTAGTAGTTCTGCGGATTTTGCGGCGTGCCTTTGTAGCGCACCTCGTAGTGCAGGTGCGGGCCGGTCGATTTGCCGGTGCTGCCGACGTAGGCGATGACGTCGCCGCGCACCACTTTGGACCCCTTTTTGAGTCCTTTGGTGAATTTGCTGATGTGTCCGTAAACGGTTACGTATCCGTAGCCGTGGTCAACAAAGATGCAGTTGCCGTAGCCCTGCTTCCAGCCGATGCTTTGGATCACCCCGTCGCCGGTGACGAAAATTTCGGTGCCGGTCGGTGCCGAAAAGTCCATGCCGTGGTGAAACCGGACGGTTTTGTAAATCGGGTCCACCCGGCGGCCGTAGCCCGAGGCGGTGCGTTTGAGGTCTTTGTTGAGCACGGGCATGATGGCGGGGATGTGGTTGAGCCGCTGCTCGCTTTTCTTGCTCAGATCGACCAGTTCGTCGAAGGAGTTGGACTGCACGTAGAGCATCCGCTCCAGAATGTCCATCTTTTGGGTGGTCGAGCGTACAATCTGTGTGGTGCGCAAGTCCTCCCACTGTGCGTAACGGGCGGTGGCGTCGTAGTTGCCGGTGCGCAGCGAACTCGGAATGGAGTCGGCCTCGAGCATGACGCGGTAAAAGTTGTCGTCGCGTTCGCGGATATTCTGCAACACCCCGAGGGCTTCGTCGAGTTGGCGCGAGAGCAGTTCGTACTGGGCGCTGATGGCTTCGTTTTCGGCGGCCAGTTTTTTCTCTTCGGGCGACTGCAGCGTGTAGGTGAACAGCAAAAAGAACCCGGCGCCGAACAGCAACGACAAAAGCAGCACGCTCAGCACCCGTTTGAAGTGGTGCCACCACGAGTAGTTGACACGTTCGTATTTGAGCGTGCGCTTGTTGAACTGGTAGTGCGGGTTGCTTGAATTGAATAAGGCCATGTTTCGGGGCGGTGGTTAAAACCGCATGCAAATATACAAAAAAAACGGGAACCCCATCAAGGACCTTCCCGTTTTTTAGATTTTGTTTGGATTTATTCGCCGGATTCCTCCGTCTCTTTCTTCTTGGGAATCAGTAGCCAGCTCATTCCTTTGCCTTCGTGGAACCGAATCAGGTTGACCGCCGTTTGCAAGCCTTTGACCGTGCCTTTTTTGTCGAACAGCCACAGCAGGTAGCTGGTGCCGGCCGGCGCATTTTTGATGACCGGCTCCTTTTTGCCCGGTTTGGCCAGCAAAAGCGGCAGGCTGTTGTTGAGTTCGGTGTTGCACTGCTTGTTGTAGAACGCCTCGGTGGTGTAGATGATGGCGCCGCCATAGCGGTCGGTCAGGTAACTGATCATCCACGAAAGGTTCTCGGCGAATTTCTTGCCCCAGTTCTTGTTTTCGTCCACCAACACGATGGGGAACACATCGCAGTCTTCGGGGCTGACGTTGGCGACGAAGACGTCGTATTGCGACTTGACCGAACTGTTGGTGTTCATGTGCAGGACAAAACCGACTTTGAGCGAGGTCTTTTTCACTTTGGCCAGGTTCTTTTTGAACATCGGGTCGAGTTCTTTGCCGTTGGTGGCGCGGATGTACACGACCTCGATTTGCGGGTCTTTGGCGACCGAAGTCCAGTTGACATTGCCGTTTTCGGCCGACACTTCGAGGCCGTTGTACTGTACGGGTGGCGTTTTGGCAGGGGAGGCGGCAAACATTCCGCCAAAGAAGGCACTCCATAAAATTGTGAATGCCAGACGTTTGATACAAGGACTTTTCATGGCTTCTGAATTTAATGGTTACATGTACAATAATAAGGAAAAAAATCGGGAAAAACAAAAAAAATGACTACCTTTGCCCGACTTTTTTTACAAAGAATGCGTTCGATATGATGACTTCTAAAGAAATCCGCCAGTCGTTTCTCGACTTTTTCGCCTCGAAGGGCCACAAAATCGTGCCTTCGGCGCCTATGGTTATTAAGGATGACCCCACGCTGATGTTTACCAATGCGGGGATGAACCAGTTTAAGAATATCATTTTGGGCAACGACCCGATCAAATACCCGCGTGTCGCGGACTCGCAGAAATGTTTGCGTGTGAGCGGCAAGCACAACGACCTGGAGGAAGTCGGCCACGACACTTATCACCACACCATGTTCGAGATGTTGGGCAACTGGAGTTTCGGCGACTACTTTAAGGAAGAGGCGATTGCCTGGGCGTGGGAGTACCTGACCGAGGTGCTCAAACTCGACAAGGACCGTCTGTACGCCACGGTGTTCGAGGGGGCGCCGGCCGAAGGCCTCGGCCGCGACGACGAAGCGGCTGCCATCTGGGCCAAGTACATCGACCCGTCACGCATCATCAACGGCAACAAACACGACAATTTCTGGGAAATGGGCGATACGGGTCCCTGCGGCCCCTGCTCCGAAATCCATATCGACCTGCGTCCCGACAGCGAACGCGCCAAAGTCGATGGCAAGAGCCTGGTCAACAGCGACAACCCCCAGGTGATCGAAATCTGGAACAATGTGTTCATGCAATACAACCGCAAGGCCGACGGCAGCCTCGAACCGCTTCCCAACAAGGTGATTGATACGGGTATGGGATTCGAACGCCTCTGCGTGGCGGTTCAAGGAAAAACCTCCAACTACGACACCGATGTGTTCCAGCCTATGCTGAAAGCCATCGG
>JAGCZK010000199.1 GCA_017960065.1 Paludibacteraceae bacterium | reverse complement strand
GGAAAAATCAAATAAAAACCGATTTTTTTTCGAAAATCACCAATATTTTCTAAAAACTACGGCCTGCACCGCCCCCGCCAAAGTGTCCTCCGCCAAATCCGCTATGCGAACTGCCGCCCGTAAAGCCGCCCGACGGTCCGCGGAAGCGCGACCCCCGGTACGACATCAGCGAGTCGGCGGCAATGGCGGCCAAAGCGATGGCAATTGCACGCTGCACCGACTGCTCGTCGTTGCCGAAGGCTCGTGCCACGTCGGCCAGGCTATCGAGCCGGCTGCGCTCGCGACAATGGTTCAGGCGGTTAAGGCTCAGCAGGGTCATCTGCTCGCGCATCCGGCCGACGCTTTCGGCCGACATGCCCAACGACAATCCGGCCGAAGCCAGCTGTTCGAAGCGCGCGAGGCTGGTAGAAGCCCACATCTTCTCCTTCAATCGCTCGGGGATTTTACCGACCGCCGCGTCGATTTTCGAGGCCTTGACCCCCAGGGCTTCGGCCTGGGCCACAGCGGCGTCGCGCTGGTCAGGGCTCTCCGAATCGGCAATCCGGTCCAGCGCCTGCCGTTTGGGCGAGGGGTGGTAATGAATCCACAACCAGACCAGCAGCACGGCCAACACCAGCAGCAACACCACCGGTTGCGACTCCTCGGCCGGAGACTCGTTGTCCCAATCGTGCCGGTGCTCTTCGAGCATGAGCGGGACAATCTGGTCCACCGCCGCCTCCACCGCCTGGAAATAACGGCCTTCGCGCAAATGGGGCAGCATATAGGTGTCGATGATTTGGCCGCACCGCATATCGGTGAGGACGCCTTCGATGCCGTAACCCGTGGCGATGAAGACTTGCCCGCCGCCCGTTTCGTTGCGGGGCTTGAGCAAGATCAGCACGCCGTTGTCGTGTTCGGCATGCCCGACACCCCATTTCTGACCCAGACGCTGCGCGTAGTCGGCCGCATCGAAGCCTGCGAGGTCGGACACCGTCACCACGACCAACTGGTTGGTGGTACTGTCGGAAAGCGCCTGCAACCGCTGCTCGAGCCCCTGCGCCTGCGATGCATCGAAGACCTGCGCAAAGTCGTTGACGAATTTGTCCGTTTTATCCGGAAATTGCGCCAACAAGCCCAACGGCATGAGGCAGGCCAGCACCAGCAACCGGCACCGACCCCTCCAGTAACCTCTCGGAAAACCCCTCACCTCCATCAAATTTTCAAACCTTCAAACAAGAAACTTAGAATTGCACCTCGGGCGCATACTCGGCTCCGGCCTGCGACTCAAAATAGGGTTTGCGCTTGAATCCGAACCAACCGGCGTAGATCACGGTAGGGAACTTGCGGATGTCGGCATTGTACTCGCGGGCCTCCTCGTTGAAGTTGCGGCGCGCCACGGCAATGCGGTTCTCGGTACCCTCAAGCTGGTCTTGCAAGGCCAAGAAATTTTGGTTGGCCTTGAGGTCGGGATACGCTTCGGCCACTGCCAGCAAACGGCCGATGCCTTGCGAGAGTTCGTCCTGGGCCTTTTGGAACTTGGCCATGGTTTCGTCGTCGAGGTCCTCGAGGTCGACCTTGACGCTG
>JAGCZK010000198.1 GCA_017960065.1 Paludibacteraceae bacterium | reverse complement strand
AAGAATCCTTCCGTTTCGTCGGATACAAGCAAAAACTTGAATACCATGGTTATGCGTTAAGTTTGCGTTCTATTTCATTGACTTGCGAACGGAACAGTTTGTCCGTATCGATAAGGTCTTTGACCGTGGCGAAGGCGTGCAGTACCGTGGCGTGGTTGCGCTTGCCGATGACGTTGCCGATGGTGGCCAGCGAATCCTTGGTCATCTTTTTGGCAAAGTACATGGCAATCTGACGGGCTTGTACAACCTCGCGTTTGCGCGAGCTCGACAGCAGCACGTCCACCGGAATCTTGAAGTAGTCGCAGACCAGGTCGCGAATCGACTGTACCGTGTGCTGATGGTCTTTGACGGCTACCAGGTTGCTCACCGTCGTTTTGGCCAGCGCCAGGTTGATGGCTTGTCCGCCGATGGTCGATTGGGCAACCATCGAAATGACTGCGCCTTCGAGGCTGCGGATATTGTCGGTAATGTGGTTGGCCAGATAGTCTTTGACATCATCGGGCATTTCGATGCCGTCTTTTTCGACGAGTACATCCAGAATCGCACGGCGTGTCACCGCGTCGGGAGAGGTCATCTCAGCGGTCAAACCCCATTGGAAGCGGCTCAAAATGCGTGCGTCGAAACCATCGAGGTCGGCCGGTTTCTTGTCGCAGGTGAAAATCAACTGCTTGCCCGACTGCTGCAGGTAGTTGAATATGTGGAACAGCGCGTTTTGCGTGCTGGTCTTCTTGCCTTCGCCAAACTCGTGCACATCGTCGATGATCAGCATGTCCACCGTTTGGTAGAAGTTGATGAAATTGTTGATCTGACTGTTGCGCGAAGCTTCGGTAAATTGCAGTTGGAACTGGTTGGCCGATACGAAAAGCACCTTTTTCTGCGGATGCAGCTCTTTGGTCTTGAGTCCGATGGCGTTGGCCAGGTGGGTTTTGCCCACGCCCGACTTGCCATAGATAAACAAGGGGTTGAACGCCGTCTTTCCGGGTTGGCTGGCCACATTCAGGCCGGCGGTACGCGGCAAACGGTTGCAATCGCCCTCCACAAAATTATCGAAGTGGTAGTTGTAACTCAGGTGGGAATCAAACTCCAGCGCACTGCTTTTCCGACGTCCGGTCAACGCCGTTTCTTCCAAGACGGCGTCGTTATTGCCGTTTTCGACCTGAATCCGGTATTTCAAACGGATCTTTTGGCCGAAAACCCTTCTCAAGGTTTTGAGAATCAGGTCGGCGTAGTTCTTTTCCAGCGTTTCGGCAAAAAAGTGGCTGGGAATCTGAAGAATCAGGGTGTCGTTTGCATAGTCGCAGGGAACAATCGGAGAAAACCAGGTGTCATACGCCTGTTTGTCCATATTGTCGCTGAAAATCTGCAGACAATTCTTCCATAGTTGTTCGACTTCGTTAGTCATGATGGTGTGATGTTTCTCGTTTTATCCGCTGACAAATTTCATTCTTTTTTTTGTGAAAAAAAAATTGAATTTTGCTTGCTTTTTTCGTTTGAAACGTAATTGTTTGATTTTTATACCGTTATTGTACAACACTGTTTATCAGTGTGTTACGATTGTCATTTTTGTAAATCTTTTGAGTTTCAAACACTTAAATCAAATGTTAAAATTTTGGCGAAAAAACGGCCCGAAAAAGGAATTCCCTCATTTCCAGCAGTTTTCCTTTTAATGTGAAAAAACGTTAAAATTTTAAATCTTTCTAACAGTTCCCGCCGTCGGATTTTTACTTGTTCTTGCCTCCGAAAACGCTGACATTGATGTAGCGTTTCGGGTTGGTTTTGATGTCGATTAACAGCTTGTTGGCGCTGACAATCGTGGAGTCGAGGTTGTTGTAAACTCCCTTGTCGTTGAGCAGCAGTCCGATCGAGTTGTCCTTGGAGTTGAACTTGTCGGTGGTGGTCTTCAGATTGCCCAGCGTGCTGTTGATGCTGGTCATCAGCTGGTCCACCTTTTGCGGGTCGATGGCGTTGGCGATGCCGTCGATTTTCTGGACGGCGCTCGATACGTCGTTCTTGAGGGCGGGCAGGTCGTTGTCCAAGAAGTGGTTGAGGCTTTTGGTCGTGTGCTTCAGGTCGGCGGTGACGTGGTTGACGTTGGCCAGAATGGCGTTGATGTTGCGCGAGTTCTCGGGATCGACAATGCCGTTGACCGAAACGATGAGCGAGTCGATTTTGGGCATCAGCTCCTGCAGGGCCGGTACCACCCGGTCTGCAATGCCGGCCAGCATGCCTCCGGCGGTGCGGGCGGGCAGGGTGTCGCCACGTTGGTAAAACTCGTTGCCCCGGCTCATCTTCAGTTCGATGGCTTTGCCGCCAAGCAGACCGGTTTCGTAGGCTTCCGCAACGGTTCCCTGCGGGATGCGCAGGTCTTTGTCCACCGTGATGCGCAGGGTAATCGGTCCCTGGTGCTCGTAATCAAAGATGATTTCGTCCACCTGACCGACCTGGTAGCCGTTGATGAGGACGTGGGTGGTCGGTACGATGTCGTCCACGCGGTCGAGCTGGACGAAATAATAGTTGGTCGGGGTAAAGATGTTGATCCCTTTCAGGTAGTTGATACCGAAATAGAGCATGCACAAGGCGGCGGCGACTGTCACGCCGATTTTCACTTCACGGGGAATCTGGAAGCCCCCTTTTTTTGTTTCACTCATGGCGATGGTGTTATTTGGTGTTGTTTTGTTTGTTGCGGTAGGCCTGAATGGCTTCTTGCAAAGGGACCCGACGGGAGCCTTTGCGGGCGGTCAGGAAGGCGTCGGGGAATTTGCCGATGACCTGGTTGCGGGTTTGGAAGGCCTCGTCGGGGTCTTCGGTCCGTCCGGTGCAGTATTTGTAGTAGCCGCCCTCATAGATGGCCTCGATGCCGGGTACCCCCTTGAAAACCGGGTCGTTCGGTTCCAGTTGCTTGCCCGAGAGCAACACTTGCACCAGGAAGACGACGGTGGTGTCGCCGGTTTCGGCCAAAGACTGCCGCACGGTGTTGCGGATGTCGCCCGCGCTCTGTGCGGTGCTGTCGGCTGTGGCGGGGAGGGGGGCCGGCTCGGCTGCCTTCTGCGGCTGCACGGCCGGTGCCGGGGTTTCGGTATCGATGCCGTTTTTCTTGTCGATGTTGCGCTTATAGGCGACAATGCCGTCGAAGAGGGCGCGGGCCGTCTTTTTCTGGTTGTCGGCGTTGTTGAGGGCTTTTTCCTCCTCGGCGTTCGAAATGAATCCCAACTCCACGAGGATGGCGGGCATGGAGGTGGCGCGCAGCACCAGGAATCCGGCCTGACGCACGCCGCGGTCCACCCGGCCCGAACTTTTGACCAGACGTTGGTGCACCTCGTTGGCCACTTCGACGCTGCGGTCGAGGTACTGGTCTTTCATGAACTCGAACATGATGTACGAGTCGGTCGAATTCGGGTCGAAGCCCTGGTAGTTTTTCTGGTAGTCGTTTTCCAACAGGATGACGGAGTTCTCAAACATGGCCACTTCCATGCTCGCCTTGCTCTTGGACACACCCAAGGTAAAGGTTTCGGCGCCTTTGGCCTCCTTGTTTTTCGAGGCGTTGATGTGGACCGATACGAACAGGTCGGCTTTGGCGTTGTTGGCGATTTGCGCGCGACGGTTGAGGTCGATGAACTCGTCGGTTTTGCGGGTGTAAACGACCCGGATGTCGGGACATTCCGCCTCCAGCATCTTGCCCAACAGCAGCACATGGTTGAGGTTGAGCGTCTTTTCGTTGGACATGCTGCCGACGGCACCGCTGTCGTGTCCGCCGTGGCCGGCATCGAGTACGACGGTAAAGGCATTGGCCGACAGGCTGGTGGCCAAAATCGAAAGGAGTAGCAGAAATTTGCGCATTTTATTCTGTTTTGGTAAGGTGCAAAATTAGTGTTTTTTTTCGTTATCGGCGTCATTTCGGAGTCAAATATCCCCAAAAATTACTTAAAAATAAATAAGCGTGCGTAGATACGCGCGAAATTTCTTAACTTTGCCGTTTGTTTATGAATCGCGTTTTACACATACTGCTTTTGCTGACCCTGACCCTGGCCGTCGCTCCCGGTGCCCTGGCGCAGACCGATGCCGTACAGGACTCGGTCGCGATTGCCGACTCGTCGGTTACGGAAAGCCCGGCCCTGTCGGGGCTGCGGGGCCGTAAGAAGCGGATGGCCGACGGGCAGCGCCTGCCGCACCTGTCGCGAAAGAAACAGCGAAACCCCGGTGCCATCGACGACGACATCACCTATTCGGCCAAAGACTCCATCGTGATGGAGGGCACGACCACGGCGATCCTGTATGGCGAAGCCTACGTCAAATACGGCAGTATCGAACTCAAAGCCGATTATATCCGCCTGCGGCTCGACAGCAGTACGATTTATGCGACCGGTACCATCGACAGTACCGGCGAAATGCGTGGCAAACCCGTCTTTTCGGACGGGGGCGAGTCGTACGAGTCGGAGGCGATGCACTACAATGTCAAGACCCGCAAGGGCCTGATTTGGGGCACGGTCACCCAACAGGGCGAGGGCTACATCACCAGCGGGCGCACCAAAAAGGTTTCGGAAGACGAGTTCTGCCTCAAAAACGGCAAATACACCACCTGCGACCAGCACGACCACCCGCACTTTTACCTGGCCCTGACCAAGGCCAAACTCAAAAAAGACCGCTATGTGGTTTCCGGTCCGGCCTACATGGTCATCGAAGACATCCCGGTGCCGCTGGCCGTGCCGTTCGGTTATTTCCCGACCAACGAAAAATACGCTTCCGGTATTCTGATGCCGACGTTTGGAGAGGAGGCGGTCAAGGGCTTTTACGCCAAGGACTTCGGGTACTATTTCGCCATTAACGACTACATCGACCTGGCCCTGACGGCCGACGTCTATTCCAAGGGCTCGTGGGGCGTGGACCTGTCGTCGTCGTACCGGTGGCGCTACAAGTTCAACGGCTCGTTCAATCTCAGTTACATCCAAAACGTGATGGGTGAGAAATACACCCCTGACTATTCGAAGTCGAGCGACTTCAGCCTGCGCTGGTCGCACTCCCAAGACCCGAAAATGAATCCGTTCACGACTTTTTCGGCCAGTGTCAACTTTGCCACCTCGAGCTACGAACGCAACAACGTCAACAGCTACTACAACCCTAACCTCTTGTCGCAAAACACCAAGAGTTCGACGATTACCCTGACGCAGCGCTTTCCAGAGAGCCCGTTCACTTTGTCGGCCAGCGTCTATGTCAACCAGCGTACCTCCGACTCGACCATCAACCTGCAACTGCCCTCGCTGACCTTGAGCATGACGCGTGTCTATCCGTTCAAACGCAAGGTCCGGGTGGGGAAGGAAAAGTGGTACGAAAAAATTTCGCTGTCCTACACCATGAATCTGGGCAACAGCGTCACGGCCAAGGAAAGCGAATTTCTGCACACCGATTTCCTACGCGACTGGAAAAACGGCATCAAGCACGACCTGCCGATTTCGGCCACCTTCACCCTGTTCAAGTATTTGAATCTGACCGCTTCGCTCAACAACAGCCTCAAGTGGTATTTCCAGAAAATCGACCAGCACTACGACGAGGCCACCTCGGCGGTGGTGCGCGACACAACCTTAGGCTTTTACAACGTCTATCAAGGTTCCGCCGCGCTGAGCATGCAAACGCAGCTGTTCGGCTTTTATGCCCTCAAGAGCCGTTCGGGACGTAATATGCCGATTTTCCGCCACAAGTTGGTGCCCTCGGCCAGTTTCTCAATCGGCCCGGACTTTGGCGCTCCCGGCTGGGGGTACTGGAGCAAATACGAGCGGATGGGCAACGACGGCATTTACCACGACGTGTATTACGACCGTTTTGCTACGGGAATGTACGGCGGGTCGCCCAGCCGTGGCGCCCAGGGCATTGTGTCGTTTTCGCTGGCCAACAACCTCGAAATGAAGTATTGGAGCCGGCGCGACACCACCAACACCGCCAAAAAGGTGACCATCATCGACAACCTGTCGGTGTCGTCGGGCTACAACATCATGGCCGACTCGCTCAACTGGTCGAATATTGCAGTCAATCTGCGCCTCAAGCTGCTCAAGCAGATTTCGCTCAACATCGACATGACCTTTGACCCTTACACCTACGAATACAACGAGTTGGGCGCCGTGACCCGGGTCAACCGGTCGCAGCTCGAGAAAAACGGCATACTCGGCCGTCTGATGAGCACCGGCACCTCGTTCGGATACACCTTCAGCAACAGCACCTTTAAGAAAAAGGAGGCGGCTGCCGCCGAAAAGACGGAAGACGAGCGCTCGCAGCTCGAAAAGGACATCGACTCGCTCGACCCCACCAAGCGCATCACCAGCCGCCCGAAGGAAGAGGAGGCTGCTTCGGAATACCAGAAATTTGAGATGCCCTGGAGCCTTACGGCCAGCTACAGCATCCGTTACGGCTACGATTACAGCTCGTTTAACAAAGAGATTATGGAGTACGACCGCAAGCTGACCCATAACCTGACACTGTCGGGCTACATCGACCTGACCAAGACCTGGCATTTCTCGGCTTCGGCCTATTACGACATCACCAACAACCAGTGGAACTATGTCAACTGCACCTTGTCGAAAGACCTGCACTGTTGGCAGATGTCGGCCAGCTTTGTGCCGGTCGGCCGCTACCGTACCTACAATTTCCTGATTGGCGTCAAATCCACGCTTCTGCAAGATCTCAAGTACGAAAAGAAGAGCGAAACCTCCGGCCAGGTGGAGTGGTTCTGACGGACTTTGGCTTAACCGCCGGTCACTGCCTGATCAGCTTCAGAATCTGGCCGTTGATGCGGATCAGGTACGAGCCTTGGGGCAGATTGTCCGTTGGGAGGGCTTCGCCGGGCTTGAGGGTTCCGTACATCATCCGTTTTCCGCTCAGGTTGTACAGTTCGTAGGCGGTTTCCGAATCCAATCCTATAATATATACCGGGCCGGCGGCCGGGTTGGGCTGGCAGCGTAGCGCCGGCTGGGCCGAGGTTTCGGTCACCTGTACCGCCTGGTCTTCGGCCGGAACCTGCTCGATGCCGTAGAGCTGCCATTCGGCGATTTGGAAGCCGGCATCGGTATTGGCATAGCGCTCGGTGATGTACAGCCGGAAATATTTGTATGCGGTGCTGTTGCCGCTGATGTCGAAGCGTTGCGTCTGGTAACGGGCATTGAATGCAATGTTGCTGCGGGTGTCCAGATCGGTCCAGTTCGTGCCGTTGTTGGAGCCTTGCAGTTTCCACGATTTCGGGTCGCGTTCGCGCGAGTCGTTGGCCGATGTGATGGTGTAGTACTGGAGTACGGCAGGTAGCGTCGATTCGTAGCGGTACCACACCGGGTTGAACGTGGTGCCGACATACACATAGTTCTTGGTACCGGACAGGTTGTCAATGATTTTGGCCGTTCCCTCGTTGCCAGTGTTTTGGTTCGAGGCGGTCAGGGTGCCGCCATTGTCGGTCAGGTCGGTCGGGAAGCGTCCGCGCGTACCCATCAGCTGCAGTTCGGCCAGTTGTATCATGGTGTCCCCATTGTTGTCCAACACCTCAAAGCGGTAGCGCTGATAGCAATTGTCGCTGTTAATCGGATATGCCTGCGTCGTGTGCCGGCCGTAGAACAGCACGCCGGTCTGGCGGTCAAGTTCCACCCAGTTTTCGTTGGTGTTGGCGCCGTACAGCACCCAGCTTACCGGGTCGCGGTTGTCGGCATCGTTGGCCGAAGTCAGCGTATAGCCGGTCGGGTGGTAGGCATAGGTGGCCGTATACTCAATCCAGCAGGATTGGGCGTTTGGAACCAGATATTTGTCCAATGTCTTGTCGTTCAGTTTGTCTATGCCTTCATTGGCACCATAACCTGCAGACTGGTAGGTCAGCGTACCGCCGTCGGTCAGGATATTGTCGGCAAACTCCTCCAAGCCGTAAATCTGCCAGTCGCTCAGTTGGAAACCGGTTTCGGCTCCATAGCGCTCGGTGACGCGCAGGCGGAAGAACTTGAAAAGGCGCGTGTCGCTTATCGTGTAGCTTTTCTTTTCTTTGCGTGCGCCGAAGACTACTCCGGTGCGGGTATCCAAATCCACCCAGGTGGCACCATCGACCGAGGCCTGGAACACCCACGATTTCGGATCGCGGTTGGGGCTGTCGTTGGCCGAGCAAAGGGCGTAGCCATATACGCGGGCGTTGCGGGGCGACTCGTATTGGATCCACAACTGGCTGGGGTTGTCGCCGCAATAGGCGTAAAGCTTGGTGTCGAGCGAGTTGTCGATGACTTGTGCCGCCGATTCAGTGCTGTACGGAATGTGCGACGAACAGCTGGCCGTGCCGCCGTTGTCGGTCAGGTCGTTGTACAAATAGGTGTCGCAACCGAATTGGAAGTGGTCCAAGTTGCAGACATAGCTGTTGGAGGTCTTGTACACCAGATATATGTTCTGCATACCCGAAACCGGCGTAATGGGGCAGGAGATTTCGGTAAAGGTCTCCCAGTCGCCGGTCGAGGTCAGATTGGCCGTGCCCAGCAGCGCGCCCGTGGGCGAGTTCAGGCGAACCTCGATGCTGCCGGCATCGTCGATGGCCGCATAACGGAAGGTGACATGATCGGCGCGGTTGGTTCCGAAATTGACATTGTTGTACCCGGTATAATGGCCGTTCTGCACGCCGCCCAAATTGTCTTCGCTGCTGCCGGTGCGGTTGACCATCACCCCTTTGAGGTAGTCGAAGTGCTCGGCTTCGATGGTGGTGAATCCGGGCTTGATGATGCGGTTGTCGTCGATGTAGGTGTTGACGGCCAGCGAAGCGGCCGTACCGCAGCCAAAGGCCGTATAGTCGGTGTTTTCTTCGGTTTGCTGCCACCAGGCCGTCCAGATCAGACCGTCGGAGTTGCGGCGGTGGCTGTAGGCGCCCATGCAGTTCTTTTGCATCCACCACAGGTATTCGGGGTGGCGCAGGTCGATGATGAAGCGGCGGGCGTACCGCATCAGAATGCCCTTGAAGCCGTCGAGGTCGCTGTTGTTGGTTCCGCAGACATTCACATAGCCTTGGGCATTGCTCAGGTGGTTGACGCAGTAGTCCATGATTTTGGTGGCGTCGTTGTAGTATTGCGCGTCGCCGTAGTGCATGTAGAGCATGCAGGCGGCTCCCAGGTAGGTGCCCTGGTTATAAGTCGATGACCAATAGTTGTAGCTGAACTTGCTACGGTTGTTCAAGTCGTTCTGGTCGCGGCTGAAACTGTCATAAACCGCACCGTTTTCGGGATTGTACAGGTACTCGCGCTGGGCGGCGTACATGTTGCGGGCCTTGGTAAAGTACGACTCGTCGCCGGTAATCAGGCCCAGATAGCAGGCCGCCACTTCGGTGGGGCCGCAGATGCACGAGTTGGAACCCGAGGTGGTTTGGGTGATGCCGTTGTACCATTGGCGCCAGACCATCAGCCCCTGGTCGGTGATGGCGCGTTCGTACGTCTGGTCGAAATGCCGTTTGGCAATATCGAAATACGCTTGCGTGCCGAAGAGCCGGTAGGCCCGCAGGCAGGCGATGGTGATCCACATGATGTCGTCGTTGAAATCGTTGGGCATCCAGTTGCCCGCCTGGTAGTTCCACTCCCATTGGGTGGCGTAGAAGTGATTGTACACTTCGTCGAAGCGGGTTTTGTAGCTTAAGTCGCCTGTCGCCTCGTAGGCGTCGAGCAAGACTTCCATGTTTTCGGCTTCGCTCCAAAAACCTCCCGAAATTTTGTGCCCGTGAGCGGTTTGGGTGTAATAGGCGTTGAGCCACGATCCGATCATGTCGTTGCGGATGGCTTCGGTGTAGCCGTAATTGTTGCCGGCTGCCTGTGCGGCGCTGAAGAAAGCGCAGGCCAGTAAGGCCAGAATGGTGGATTTTTTCATATTCGTTTTTGATAGATGTGCATGCAAAAATAATAAGATATTGTCAAATAGTGTTATTTTTTTTAATAAATCAGCCGAAGAATGTAGTTTTCAGGATATTTTTGTAATTTTGCGAAATAATATTGCACGATATGGAAAACGCAAAATACTATGTAGCAGTGAGCTACGATCTGTTTGTCGGCGAAGAAGGCAAACAGGAAGTCATGGAACGCGCCACCGAGGCCAAACCCCTGACCTTTTACAGCGGCATCGGCATGATGCTCGACAAGTTCGAACAGGAAATCATGGCCCTGAAGGCCGGCGATTCGTTCGACTTTACGATTCCGGCGGCCGAAGCCTACGGCGAATACGACGATGAGAGCGTCATCGACCTCGACCGCTCCATTTTTGAGGTGGACGGCAAAATCGACGATTCGGTCATCTTCCCCAATAATGTGGTGCCCCTGATGGACAGTGAGGGCAACCGCATCAACGGCACCATCGTCAAAATCACCGACGACAAGGTGAAAGTCGATCTCAACCACCCGCTGGCGGGCGAAAACCTCCACTTTGTAGGCAAGGTGCTGGTGCGTCGCGAAGCCACCCAAGAAGAAATCGAAAACGCCTTCAAACCCTCTTGCGGGGGCGGTTGTGGCGGTTGTAAAGGCGGCTGCGGCAGCGACAAAGACTGCAATTGCGAATCGGGCGGCGACTGCCATTGCGAATAATATCCTCCGGCTTATGAATACCTTTGGCACCCTTTATCGGTTTACCGAATTCGGCGAGTCGCACGGCCCGGCAATCGGTGGCGTCATCGACGGCCTGCCTGCCGGCGTGGTCATCGATACCGACTACATCCAATCCCAGCTCGACCGCCGTCGCCCCGGCACTTCTGCCGCCAATACCGCGCGCAATGAGGCCGATCGGGTCGAGTTTCTGTCGGGCATCCTCGACGGAAAGAGTACCGGTACGCCCATCGGGTTCCTTATCCGCAACACCAATCAGCATTCGTCCGACTACGACCGGCTCAAAGAGGCGTTCCGTCCTTCGCATGCCGATTATACCTATACCGCCAAATACGGATTGCGCGACTGGCGTGGTGGCGGCCGTGCTTCGGCCCGTGAAACCGCCTGCCGCGTAGTGGCCGGTGCTGTGGCGACCCTGGCCTTGCGTCAGGTACTGCCCGGGTTCTCGCTGTCTGCCAAGATTTTGCAGGTAGGCGAGGCCACCCAAGATTTTGAACAGGCCATTCTGGCGGTCAAAGCCGAAGGCGACACCATCGGCGGCATTATCGGTTGCAACATCCAAGGCGTGCCGGCCGGTTTGGGCGACCCCATTTTCGGCAAACTGCAGGCCAAACTCGCGGCGGCCATGTTGTCTATCAACGCCGCCAAGGGCTTCGACTACGGCAGCGGTTTTGAGGGAGTGGCCCTTCGTGGCAGCCAGCTCAACGACCCGTTCGAAAACCGCGACGGCCGGATCCGTACCCGCACCAACCATTCGGGCGGTATTCAGGGTGGCATCTCCAACGGTGAGGAAATCTATTTCCGCGTCGTGTTCAAACCCATAGCCACTTTGGCCCGCGAGCAGGACACCGTCGATGCCGGCGGCAACCCCATCCGCCTGGCCGTGCACGGCCGTCACGACACGTCGGTTTTGCTGCGTGCCGTACCCGTGGTCGAGTCGATGGCGGCCATGGTCATTCTCGACGCCTGGTTGTTGAACCGTAACGCCCGGATCCAGTGAAAACCACTTGGGCGATCATAGCCAACCCGCAAGCCGGCAACCGGACCAAGGGCGATTTTTGGCTTGGCTTGGAGCAACTGCTGACGCAGGCCGGCATTTCATTCGAATTTTTCTTTACCCAAGCGCGCGGTCATGCCGAGATGCTGGCCCGCGAGATTTTGGCGCAGGGCTATACCCGCGTGGCCGTTTTGGGCGGCGACGGCACTTTTAGCGAGGCGGTCAGCGGGCTGATGTCGGCCGAAAACCGTCCCGACGATTTGCAAGTTGCGCTACTGCCTTTTGGCACCGGCAACGATTGGGGGCGCTATTGGGGCTTGGACCGCCGGTTGGAAAACTCGGTGCAGGTCTTGGCTGCCGGTCATACCCGCTTGATTGATATCGGCAAAATCACGTTTCACGGCGAGTCGGGCGATGAGGTGTGCTATTTCGACAATGCCTTCGGAATGGGTTTCGATGCCAAAGTGGTCGCCTTGTCCGAAAAACTCCAGCACCTGTTCAAAGGGCAGAGTTGGACGTATTCGATGGGCGTGTTGCTGAGTATCTTTGCCAACCGTTCGCAGCGCATGCGTTTCGAGTTGGATCAAGACGCTTGGGAGCACCGGGTCTATACCGTGTCGTGCGGCAACGGCTGCTACACCGGCGGTGGTATCAAACAAACGCCCGATGCCGATCCGACCGACGGTAAGTTGGACGTGATGGCCATGGAAAACCTGTCGCTTTCAAAAATCGCCCGCGGTGTCAGCCTGCTGTTTCGGGGGCGTTTGCTCGAACACCCTTCGGTGCATCTGTGGCGGACCGCCAAACTGTCCGTTTCGTCGGAACAGCCGATTTATACCGAGCTCGACGGCATTCTGCATGCGCCGGTCAAGTCGCTCGATGTGGAGGTCTTACCCCAGGCACTCCGGTTTGTCTGCCCCTAAGGCTTGCAGTTTTCCCCAGATTTTTTTGCCTTTGCGCACCAGTATGAGTTCGCCATTGCGCCCGCGGTAGCGGTTGCCGGTGGTGCCTTGCAGGATTTTGCCGATTTCGGCGGGATGGAACCCGTAGGCCTGCAGCAGGTCGAACAAGAGTGTCTTGGGTTCGGCAAATTCTCTGACTGCTTGCAAATCAATCCATTGGCAGCCTTCGCCCGGTAGCACGACAGTGGCCTTGGCCTGCTCGAGCGCCTGGCGGTAGAGGCGGGCCGTGGCGGCAAAATTTTCCATATTCGTACCCATAATCTGACGGAACTGAGGGTTGATTTCCTCGAGCAGCGGCAGCAAGCGGTTGCGGATTTTGTTGCGGGTATAGTCGTTTTCGAGATTGGTCGAGTCGGTGACGTAGCGTTGGCCGAGGCCTTGCAGCCAGTCGCAGATTTCGTGGCGGTCCACTCCCAGCAGGGGGCGGACAATGTGCCCGTTGCGGGCCGCGATGCCGGTCAGCCCTTGGATGCCGGTGCCGCGCAGCAGGTTGAGCAGGCACGTTTCGATGGCGTCGTCGCGGTGGTGGGCCACGGCGACCGCCTGCGCGCGGCAGGCTTGGCGCAGCTCTTCGAACCACTGGTAGCGCAACTCGCGTGCGGCCATTTCGACCGACAGTTTGTGCGCCGCCGCGTAGGCGGTCGTGTCGAAGCGGATGGTTTTCAGCCCGACCGACAGTTGGGCGCAAAGTTCGCTAACAAAGGCTTCGTCGCGGTCCGATTCTTCGCCCCGCAGGGCAAAGTTGCAGTGCGCGGCGATGCATTCGTAGCCCAGTTGCATCAAAATACGCAGCAGGCAGACCGAATCGGCTCCTCCCGACAAGGCGACAATGACCCGGTCGGACGGTTGCAGCAGTTGGTGTTGGGCAATGTATTCGGCGATTTTACCGGTCATAAGGCGATTTGCGCAAGGGCGGACAGGGCAGTTCTTCGATGGTGCAGGTGCCGGCCCGGCGGGTGGGCGAGTCGTGCCGGATGACAAAATCCCGGATAACGGTCTTCGAGCGCTTGGCCATCGACAGACATACGTATCCGCCTCCTTGCGGCAGCCCGTTCAGGTCGTTGAGATAGAAGTACTGGTCGTTGATGTAATAAAACAGCGTGTCGGCGTGCCGACGGATTCCCACCTTGTTGACGCTGGTGGAGATGTCGCTGTTGTACAGGTCGATAAACGGAAAACTGCAGCTCAACTCGCCAATGAAGCAGTGCCGGTCGGTGTCGAGGTAAACGTAATGCCCGTTGTAGTTGCCGGACTTGGGGTTGCATTGGCCGACAACGATGCCGTATTCCTTCGCAGTGCTCGACAAGGTCATTTCGAGCAGGAAATCCTCGCTGGTGTCGAAGTCTGTAAAGTTGAAGGCGTACAGCCCGTCGGAACTGCTGGTGTTGGTGATACTGAAGCCCTCGGCGCCGCAGGCGGTGGTGAACGAACTGGTCGAACCGCTGACAAAGGGGCTGGTCTCGCTCATGAGGTCGGGATGGTAGATGCGTTGGAACGGTTGGTCCGAAAAATCGGGAACGTAGTAGCTCCATTTCGGGGCTTCGGTGTGCCGGTCGAACAACTCGTCGATGTAATAGTCGCGGCGCATGCCCCGGTAGTTGATGTTCGAACTGCGGTCGTCGGGCAGTTCGTCGCCGCACATGATGGATTTCCAGTCGCCGTTGTCGAGCACGGTGTTGTCGTGCAGGCGGCGCAGCAGGCCGTGTCCGAGTTCGTGAAACACCAGGTTTTCTTTGAGGCAGTCCGAATTGGTGTTGCCGCTGATTTTGCGCCAGTAGGCCGAGTCGAACTTGATGATGATGGGGTGGTGGGTGTCCATGTAGCAGACACCGGCCTTGTTTTCGTCGAGGTCGTCGAAGCTGACCTTGACGGCATGGTCTTCGTCGCGGAAGTTGTAGCCGTGGGCATCGGCATACGACAGGAACCGCTCGACATACATCTCCAACTCGTCGTTGGCGGGTTCCTCCCACAGGCACGAGCTGAGCAGCAGGGCGGAAATCAGACAGACAATCAGGCGTTTCATAGGCGTGTGATATGGGCTCCTAAGGCGTTGAGGCGGGTCTCGATGGATTCGTAGCCCCGGTCGATTTGCTCGATGTTGTGAATGGTGCTGACGCCGTCGGCGCTCATGGCGGCGATGAGCAGGGCGATACCGGCGCGGATATCGGGCGAGCTCATGGTGGCGGGGCGCAGGCGGAACTGTTCGCCCAAGCCGATGATGGTGGCGCGGTGCGGATCGCACAAAATGATTTGCGCACCCATGTCAATCAGCTTATCGACAAAGAACAGACGGCTTTCGAACATCTTTTGGTGGATGAGCACACTGCCTTTGGCCTTGGTGGCCACCACCAGCAGGACGCTGAGCAAGTCGGGCGTCAGGCCGGGCCAGGGGGCGTCGGCCAGGGTCATGATCGAGCCGTCGATGTACGATTCGATGGTGTAGCCGTCTTGTTGCGGAATGTGAATGTCATCGCCGATAAAGTCGAGACGGATGCCCAACTTGCGAAAACTGTCGGGAATGATGCCCAACTGCTCAATCGCCGCGTTTTTGACCGTCAGGTCCGAACCGGTCATCGCCGCCATGCCGATAAAACTGCCCACCTCAATCATGTCGGGCAGAATGTGGTGGGTGCAGCCCTGAAGCTGTTTCACCCCGTGGATGGTGAGCAGGTTCGAACCGATGCCGTCGATTTGGGCGCCCATGCGGCAGAGCATGCGGCAGAGCTGTTGGATGTACGGCTCGCAGGCGGCGTTGTAGATGGTGGTGTCGCCTTCGGCCAAAACGGCCGTCATCAGGATGTTGGCCGTACCCGTCACCGAAGCCTCGTCGAGCAGCATGTAGCAGCCTTTGAGTCGCTTGGCGTGGATGCGGAACAGACCGTTGTCGGCGTCGTAGTCAAACTCGGCCCCCAATTTCTGCATGCCTTCGAAGTGCGTGTCCAACCGGCGCCGTCCGATTTTGTCGCCACCCGGTTTGGGGGCGATGGCATAGCCGAAACGTGCGGCTATCGGCCCCAACAGCATGATGGAGCCGCGCAGCGAAGCGCTGGTTTTGTAATACTCCTCGGTTTCGAGGTAGTCGAGCCGCACATCGCGGGCGGTGAAGGTGCAGGTGTTCTTTCCCGAACGGCTCACCGCCACTCCCATCCGCTGAATCAGCTCAATGAGGTGGTTGACATCGGCGATGTCGGGAATGTTGTGGATGGTGACCGGCTCCTCGGTGAGGAGGGTGGCGCAGATAACCTCCAAGGCCTCGTTTTTAGCGCCTTGGGGCGAAATTTCTCCATGTAGCGTGTGACCGCCTTCGATTCGGAATGATGCCATAATGTGTCGGGTGCCCGGCCTTGTTGCCGGTACGAAGCAAAGATACAAAAAAAATGGATAGGTAGGGATATTTCTTTTCCCGAAACTGTCAACGGTAGAGCCGGTGGCGGCGGATATACTCGGCGACCGCTTCGGGAACCCATTGTCCGATCGGCTCGCCACGTCCGATGGCTTCGCGGATTTGCGTGGCCGAGAGGTCGAAGGTCGGAGCCTCGACGCAGCGGACGCCTTCGGGCAGGTGCTCGGGCATCGGGCTTCCCGTCCGGGGGTAAATCAAAATTTCGTAGGAGGCGAGAATGCGCTCGTACTCTTGCCAGCCCGGAAATCCCAGCCAATTGTCGGCGCCCATGAGCAGGGTGAAGCGGATGTGCGGGTAGCGCACGCGCAGCGCGTCGAGGGTGCGGATGGTGTACGAGGGGGTGGGCAGTTCCAACTCGATGCCGCAGACTTCGATGCCAGGCAGGTTTTGGGTGGCCAGCCAGGCCATCTCGTAGCGCATGTTGTCGTCGGCCAGCCCGGCCGAAAGTTTGAAGGGGTTTTGGGGCGACACCACCAGCCACACCTGCTCGAGGCCTGTGTTCTCCAGCAAGGTCCGGGCTAAGTTCAAATGCCCGTTGTGAATCGGGTTGAACGAGCCGAAAAACAGCCCGACACGGCTGATATTGCAGGCCGCTTTATCGAGCCAGAAATCCGCTGACGGTTTCCAACGCCTTTTGTTGGGCGACTGACAGTTCATCATTGACAATAACGGTGTCGAATTGGGAGGCAAAACTCATTTCGTATTCCGCTTTCGCGAGGCGTTGCTCAATCACTTCGCGGGCATCGGTGCCCCGGCCTTCGAGGCGGCGGCGCAGCTCGTCAACGCTGGGGGGCATGATAAAGACGGTCAGGGCGCGGTCTTGGTACATCCGTTTGATGTTGAGCCCACCTTTGACATCCACGTCGAAGATGCAGACCTTGCCTTTGGCGCCAATGCGCCCGACCTCGCTTTTGAGCGTGCCGTAGAAGCGGTCGGGATACACTTCCTCGTATTCGAGAAAATCGCCTTGGGCAATGTGCTCGCGAAATTCTTCGGGGCTCAAAAAGTAATATTCCACCCCGTGCTGCTCCTGGCCGCGCGGCGGGCGGCTGGTGGCCGAAATCGAAAACTCGAGTGGCAGGCCCTGCTGCATCAGGTAGTGGATGATGGTGCTCTTGCCCGAGCCGGAAGGGGCCGAAAATACGATCAGTTTTGCTTGCTCCATTGTGTTATAAAACGTTGAGTACCTGCTCTTTGATTTGTTCCAACTCGTCCTTCATCTTCACCACGAGAATTTGCAGGTCGCTTTGGTTGGCCTTCGAACCGAGGGTGTTGATTTCGCGTCCCATCTCCTGGGCGATGAATCCGAGTTTTTTGCCGGTGGCCACCGGCTCCTGCATTGTTTCGCGGAAGTATTTGAGGTGGTTGGCCAGACGTTGTTTCTCTTCGCTGATGTCGAGCTTCTCGATGTAGAAAATCAACTCCTGTTCGAGGCGGTTGGGGTCGAATTTGATCTTGTCGTCGAGGTTCTTGAGGTTGTCTTCGAGGCGGCCCTTGATTTTGTCGATGCGCGGACGTTCGTATTGGGGCACTTCGAGCGAAAGCGCTTCGATCCGGCCGATTTTTTCGTTAAAGAAACGTTCGAGCCCTGCGCCTTCCTGCTTGCGGAACGCAATCAGCTGGTCGATGGCTGTTTGTACGGCCTGTGCGGCGACAGACCATTCTTCGGGGTCGAGTTCGGTGGGGTCGGCTTTGAGCACGTCGGGCATTTTCAGCAGCAGGCCGAACCAGTCGGCAGGTTCTGGAATCCCGGTTTCGGCCGACAAATCGCTGAGTTGTTTCTTATAGGAGAGCAGCAGGTCTTTGTTGACCAGGGCCGCCTGCTCCGTGGCATTGGATTCGATGTACAGGCTGAACTCCACTTTGCCGCGTTCGAGCGTGCGGCTGATAAGACTGCGGATTTCGAGTTCCTTTTCGCGGTAGCACGAGGTGATGCGGGTCGAAAGATCCAACTGTTTGCTGTTGAGCGATTTGATTTCGGCTACGATTTTCTTGCCTTGGAAAACCGCGCTGGCTTTTCCGTAGCCGGTCATGGATTGAATCATAGGGCTTCTTTTATTTTATGGGGCAAAGTTAAGGTTTTTTTCATAGAAAATCGCTAATTTTGCACGCGAGAGTGAGA
Organism: Paludibacteraceae bacterium; assembly: GCA_017960065.1. Lineage (GTDB taxonomy): Bacteria > Bacteroidota > Bacteroidia > Bacteroidales > Paludibacteraceae > Enterocola. The sequence continues at coordinate 11,306 of JAGCZK010000198.1, read as the reverse complement.
TTTTGTCTTGCGCATTTCCATGGCCCGCATTCTAAGCATTGATACCACGACCAAAGTCTGTTCCGCCGCATGGTTGGAAGACGGCTGCTGTCGGCTTTCCCGAGAGGATTATGCCGGACAGAACCACGGCCGGCTGCTCGGTGGTTTTGTGCGCGAAATTTTAGCCGCGTTCCCGGGCAATCCCGATGCCGTCGCATTAAGTGCCGGCCCCGGCTCCTACACGGGGTTGCGTATCGGCGCCTCTTTTGTCAAAGGAATCTGTTTCGGCTGGCAGGTGCCCGTAATCGTGCTGCCGACCCTGCAGGTGATGGCCGCCGGGCTGTTGGAACGCTATACCGACCTGTCGGCCGACGCCCTGTTGTGCCCGATGATCGACGCCCGCCGGATGGAAGTGTACGCCGCCTTGTACGACCGCCAGCTTGCCCAGCGCCGTCCGGCCCAGGCCGACATTGTGGATGCCGACACCTACCGCAGCTGGCTCGATGCCGGCGAGGTGGTCTTTTTTGGCGACGGCGCCGCCAAATGCCAGGCCGTGATTGATCACCCCAACGCCCGCTTCGTGGCCGATGTTCACCCCTTGGCGTCGTCCATGGGCGCTTTGGCCGAAGCGGCTTATCGCGAAAAGCGGTTTGCCGACCTGGCCTATTTCGAACCTTTTTACCTCAAGGAATTTCAGGCCTCCGTTCCCAAAAACAAAGTGTTTTGAGAAGGAGGACCACAGCATCATCCGGAATTATGGAATACTATACCGCCAAAAACAAACTGATTCTTCCCGAGTACGGGCGCAACATCCAGCAGATGGTCGAATATGCCATGACCATCGAAGACCGCGGCGAACGCACCCGTTGTGTCAAAACCATCATCAGCATCATGGGAAACCTCTTTCCGCACTTGCGCGATGTCAATGATTTCAAACACAAACTTTGGGACCACCTGGCCATGATGTCGGATTACCGGCTCGATATTGATTATCCCTACGATATTCCGAAAAAAGAGGACGCCGTTATCCGGCCCGTCAAAATCAATTACCCCGACTACCACCTGCGCTACCGCCATTACGGCCGGACCCTGCCTGCCTTGGTCAAAGCGGCCGCCGACTACGAGGGCGAAGACAAGCAACTGCTGGTGTCGATGGTGGCCAACCAGATGAAAAAGAGCTACCTGGCCTGGAACAAAGACAATGTCGAAGACAAAAAAATTTACGACGATTTGCGCGAACTCTCCGACGGACGGCTCGATTACAACGAAGAAACCCTCCGTTTGCGCGACGCCCGCGAATTGCAGCTCGTGACCAAAAACAAGCCCAACGTCAAGGGCGGCAAAAACTTCAAAGGCCGCAAATAATCACTCGTGGTGGTAGGGCTCGCCCTTTAAAATGGTCATTGCCCGATAGAGCTGTTCGATAAAGATTAGCCGTACCATTTGGTGCGAAAAGGTCATTTTGGAAAGCGAAAGCGTGTGCGTAGCACGCTGATATACGGCTTCGGAAAACCCGTATGGCCCTCCGATGACAAAGACCAGCCGGCGCAGCCCCGCCTGCTGGAACCGGGCAATCCGGTTGGCAAACTCGACCGAGCCGGGCTGCTGGCCGCGTTCGTCGAGCAAAACAACGGCATCGGCGTTCCCGACGGCCTTGCATATCAATTCCCCTTCTATGGTTTTCTGCTGCTCGGCCGAGAGGTGGCGGGTGTTTTTCAAATCCGGAATCACCTGGATTTCAAAGTCGAGGTAGTGCGAAAGCCGGTCGGCATAGCCCAAAGTCAGTTTGTTGATAAATTCATCGGTCGTTTTTCCGGTCAAAAGTAATATCGTTTTCATTTATTTCGTATCTTTGTTGCAAAGGTCGGAATTATTCCGCTGATTATCAACTATGGTGAAAAAAATCCTATTCCTGCTCGCCGCCTGTTTGACCTTGTCTTCGGCGGCGATGGCCCAAGATGACCTTTCGACCAGGCTTTCATCGGCTTTGTCCCGGGGGGATGTCGGGGAATTGGGAGTTTATTTTTCCGATCAGATGGAAGTGTCGGGAATCGGCGCTCCCGGAATCTACGACCGCAGACAGATGATTTCGGCTCTCACCTCGTTTTTCGCCGAAAACCATCCCCGTTCTTGTCGGATCTCTCATCAGGGACCGCGCGAAAACACGGCCTTCTTCGTGTTGTCGATGTTGGATGTCAACGATCGCGAGTACCGGGTGTATGTGCTGATGAAACGCGAAGGTGAGCAACCCTTCATCAAACAATTCAGAATAGACCATGTCAAAAAACAGTGAGCAGCAATCGGAGTTGAAACAACTCATTCCCCTTTGGTTTTCAGAAGATATCGGTGATGGCGATCACACCTCCCTGTCGTGCATTCCTGCCGACGCCTACGGCGCTTCGCGCCTGATTATCAAGGAGCAGGGTGTGCTGGCCGGAGTGGAGGTGGCCAAAGAAATATTCAAGGCTTTCGATCCCGAACTTCAGATGACCCAGTACCTGCACGACGGCGATGCGGTGAAACCCGGCGACGTCGCCTTCGAAGTGCGTGGCAAGGTGCTGTCGTTGCTGCAAACCGAGCGGCTGATGCTCAATGTCATGCAGCGTATGAGTGGGGTGGCCACCGTTACCCGTAAGTATGCGGATTTGCTCAAAGGGTTGAAGACCAAAGTGTTGGATACCCGTAAAACGACCCCGGGGCTGCGCATGCTCGAAAAGCAGGCTGTCAAAATCGGCGGCGGCGTGAACCACCGCATCGGCTTGTTCGACATGATCCTGCTCAAGGACAACCATGTCGATTTTGCCGGAGGCATCGAAAATGCCATCCGTCGGGCGCAGGATTACCTCAAGGCCAAAGGCAAAAAACTCAAGATTGAGATTGAGGTGCGCAACTTCGACGAGCTCAACCGGGTGTTGGCCGTGGGCGGCGTCGATCGCATCATGCTCGACAACTTTTCGGTTGCCGACACGCGTAAGGCCGTTGAATTGATTGGTGGCCGCTTCGAAACCGAATCTTCGGGCGGCATTACCTTCGACACATTGCGCCAATATGCCGAATGTGGCGTCGATTACGTGTCGGTAGGCGCGCTGACGCACTCGGTCAAGAGCCTCGACATGAGTTTCAAGGCTGTGCATTGATTACCACTAACCATCATATACCATGGAAACGCCTTTATGTATCGCTATCGGCCGTCAGTACGGAAGTGGCGGACGCCGCATCGGCCAGTTGTTGTCAGAAAAACTGGGTTGTGCCTATTACGACAAGGAACTGTTGGCCCGGGTCGCTAAGGAAACCGGCATTAACGGAGCCTTTTTCGAGCGGATGGACGAGCGCACCAGTACCCCGGTAGCGGTGGCGCAGGCGTCGGGCTGGTCGTTTTCCAACTGGTTTGGTTTGGCCGAAAACCTGCTCTCGGGCGAGTCGCTCTTTTCGATGCAGTGCGACACCATCCGCAAAATTGCCTCGGAGGGCCCCTGCGTGCTGGTAGGCCGTTGCGCCAACTATATCCTGCGCGACAATCCCAACCTGATTTCGGTGTTCATTACGGCCGACGAGTCGGACCGTCTGGCGCGTATTCAGGAGGTGGAGCAACTCGACGAAAAGTCGGCCCGCGAACTGTTGGCCAAAATCGACAAGTCGCGCGCTTCGTATTACAACTATTATACCGACATGACCTGGGGCGCTTCGGAGTTTTACGACCTTTGTGTCAACTCGTCGCGTCTGGGCGTCGAGGCGACGGCCGAACTGTTGGCCGACTATATCCTCAAACGCCAGCGGTTGCTCTGATACCGGGCGTTACCGACACAAAAAAAATCTCTTGCCGCACTGGCAAGAGATTTTTTTTATATGCGAATAATGTGACTGCTTATTCGGTGACGCCGGCCAAATCCGGGTCGATCAGAATGCGGCCGCAGTGCTCGCAAACGATGATTTTTTTGCGGAGCTTGATGTCCATCTGGCGTTGGGCCGGGATTTTGTTGAAGCAACCGCCGCAGGCGTCGCGTTGGATGTAAACGACGGCCAAGCCGTTGCGGGCGTTTTTGTGGATACGTTTGAAGGCTTGCAGCAGACGCGGTTCGATTTGCGTCTCAACGGCTTTGGCCTCTTCGCGCAGTTTTTCTTCTTCCTGTTTGGTCTCCACGATAATCTCGTCGAGTTCCTCTTTCTTCTCGGCCAGGATGGCGTTCTTTTCTTCCAGACTGGTCGAAGCGGATTGCTGCGCCTCTTTGGTTTGCTCGATGCGGGCGTTGATTTCGCGGATGTTTTTGTTGGCCAGCTCGATTTCGAGTTTCTCAAACTCGATTTCTTTGGTCAGATGGTCGAACTCGCGGTTGTTGCGCACGTTGTCGATTTGGGTTTCGTAACGGCTGATATTTTCTTGGGCGGTGGTGATGATCTGGTTTTTCTCCACGATGGCCGCCTGCAATTTGGTCACTTCGGCCGAGTTGTTCGAAATACGGGTCTGCAAGCCGACAATTTCGTCTTCCAAGTCTTGTACCTCGAACGGAAGCTCACCGCGCAGAATCTTGATTTTGTCAATCTTGCTGACGATGGTTTGGAGTTGATACAGGGCTTTGAGTTTGTCTTCCACAGACATTTCTTTGTTTTCCGTTTCTTTTTCTGCCATAATTTCGGGTTTTAGAAATATTGGATCGGGTTGATATCTTCCTTTGCAAAATAGACTGCAAATGTAGGGAATTTTTTTGATATTAATTCAAAAAAAATCTCTTTTGTACATTGTTCCGATTCATAATGCCCCATATCGAGGAGAATCAGCCCCTTCGGAGCTTCGGTAAACGCGTGGTGTTTGAGGTCGCCGGTCAGGTAGGCGTCGGCATGGCGCGCATGGGCCTGGGCGATGAATTCGGCCCCCGAGCCACTGCAGATGGCGATGCGCTGCACCTGCCGGTCCAAATCGGCCGCGTTGTGCCGGATGTATTGGCAACCGAAGACGTTTTTGATGTGGGTCAGGACCTCTTTCAGCGGGGTCGGCCGGTCGGTTTCGGCCAGCACTCCGTAGCCGGGTTCGCTGTCTTCGAGCGGGCCGCTGACCTGCCAGTGCAGCTTGTCGGCGATGCGGCGGCTGACGCCCAAAAGCGGGGCGCGGTCGAGCGAGGTGTGGGCGGCATAGACGCTGATGCCCGCCTCGATGGCGCGCAGGGCGCACTCGCCGGCCAGACTCGTGTCGTCGATGCGCTTGAGTCCTTTGAAAATCAGCGGGTGGTGGGCGATGATGAGGTTGCAGCCTTGCTGGCGGGCTTCGCCAATGACCTGCGGGTTGAGGTCGAGGCAAAGCAAAACGCCGCTACAGGTCTCCGACAGCGGGCCGATTTGCCAGCCGCTGTTGTCCCAGCTGTCTTGCAGGTGGCGGGGCACCTGGCTTTCGATGCAGTCGATGATGTCTTGGATTCGGATCATGGTTTGAATAATATCATGGCCGACGAGGCGGGAACGGACAAGGTCTGGCTGTTCCATTTGAAGATGCCGTTTTCGCGAATTTCTTCGCCGTTGCAGGCCACCATCCAGTTGTCGCGCGGAATGTCGAGGCTGATGGTGTGGCGGTTGCCGTTATAGACGACCAGAATGCGCTCCCAAGGGTCGCCTCCAGCGTGATTTTCGAGGACGAACGACACGACGCAGGCTTGGCGGGTGTCGATAAAGTGCAGGTGCTGCTGCAGCAGCTGGGTCCGAGGCAGGCGGAAGGCCGGATGCCGGCGGCGCAGCTGTATCAGACTTTTGTAATAGACAAACATCGCCTCTTCGGTCTTTTTCTGGCCCCAGTAGAGCTGGTTGATGCTGTCGGGCGACTGGTACGAGTTGTGGATGCCTTTTTTGGTGCGCGACAACTCTTCGCCTCCATACATGAACGGAATGCCCTGCGACGTAAAGATAATGGTCTGGGCCAGACGGATGTAGCGGCGCATTTCGTTGGGCTGGGTGCCGTAGGGGGCCGAGTAGGCCAGCTTGTCGTACAGGCAGAGGTCGTCGTGGCACGACACGTAGTTGATGACCTGCGAGGGCTCGCTGGCGTAGGGGGCGTTCGAATAGTTGATCAGCCCGTAGTGGATGCGGTCGTGCGGTGTGGCGGCCACCACGCCGAACTTGACCGACTCGTCGTAGCCCTGGTGGCCGGCGGCGAAGCCGCATTCGTGGGCGTTGGCCCAGGTGCCTTTGAGGGCGTCGCGCAAATCGTCGCTGAAAGCGGCGATTCCCGGCATGCGGTCGAGGTGCTGCTTGACGGCGCGCATTTCGTAGGGCAGGGGCGAGTCGCCGGCGGTCCAGCCTTCGCCGTAGATGAGCAGGCTGGGGTCGATTTCATCGAGGGCGCGGCGCACGGCGTTCATCGTTTCGACGTCGTGGATAGCCATCAGGTCGAAGCGGAAGCCGTCGATGTGGTATTCGGTGGCCCAATAGCGGACCGAATCGACGATGAACCGGCGTACCATGGGGCGCTCGGAGGCGGTTTCGTTGCCGCAGCCCGACGCATTGGAGTAGCTGCCGTCGGCGTTTTGACGGTAGTAGTAGTCGGGTACCAGTTGGTTGAAGTTGGATTCGGCCGTGTGGTAGGTGTGGTTATAGACCACGTCCATCACCACGCGGATGCCGCGGCTGTGCAGGGCCTGAATCATCTGCTTGAATTCGCGGATGCGGCAGTAGGGGTCGGTCGGATCGGTCGAATAGCTGCCTTCGGGCACGTTGTAGTTGGCCGGGTCGTAGCCCCAGTTGTATTTGCCGCTGTCGGGCTTGGTTTCGTCGATGGTGGCGAAGTCGAAGGCCGGCATGAGGTGGATGTGGGTGATGCCCAACTCGGTCAGGTGGTCGAGTCCCGTCTTTTGCCCGTAAGGGTTGGTGGTGCCGGTTTCGGTAAAGGCCAGGAACTTGCCGCGGTGCTGCATGCCGCCTTCGGGGTCGGCCGAAAAGTCGCGGACATGGATTTCGTACAAGATGGCGTCGGTGGCCTCCTTCAGCTCGGGCCGGCGATCGTTTTCCCAGCCTGCGGGGTTGGTCTGGCGCAGGTCGATGATGGCGGCCCGCTTGCCCGACACGCCGACGGCTTTCGCATAGATGCCGGGCGTTTCGTTCAGCCATTCGCCCTCATATTTGACTTGGAAGGTGTAGAACTTGCCGATAAGGTCGGCGTTCACTTCGCAGGCCCAGGTGCCGTTGCTTTCGGACTCCATGGGGTGCACGGCGAAGGCGGTGCCTCCCAACCCCTCGTCGTAGAGGCGGAGTCGGACGGATTCGGCTACGGGTGACCAAATTTTAAAGGTTGATTTTTGAGGGGTGTACAACAGCTCGAGGTCGTGAGCGTCGTAGGTCGGATATTCTTCAAAAGAGTTGTACGTGGCGGGGCTTGACATAGTCGGTGTCGAAAGTGCTTTATTGGGTGCAAAGATACGCATTATATTGCGATTATTTAGGATATTTTGTGTTTTTTGTTTTGCAAAAATGCATGGATTTTTATAAATTTGTACGAACTAAATGATTGAGAAAACTATGTTTGAATTGGAACCCTATCATTGGTGGCTGATTGCCTCGGTTTTGCTGGTACTGCTCGAGTTGGTGACAGCCGGATTCGGAGTGCTGGGTTTCGGCATCGCCGCCGCGTTTTCGGCCCTGGCCGCCTATTGCGGATTGGGGCTTACCTGGCAGTTGCTGATTTTTGCCGTCGGCTCGGTGCTGTTCCTCGTGTTTGTTCGCCCGGTCGCCCTCAAGTTCCTGACCCGTCGCGAAGACGAGTTCAAAACCAATGCCGACGCGCTGATTGGTCGGACGGGGCTGGTTTCCGAAACGATTGACCCGCAAGCGCATACCGGTCGTGTCGCGATTGACGGCGACGACTGGAAGGCGGTGTCGGCGACCGGCAGCCGGATCGAAAAAGGCGTCGAGGTCGAGGTGCTTTCGCGCGACAGCCTGGTGGTGACCGTCAAAGAGAAATCCTGAATTTTTAACCCCAATAAACAGTTGTATTTATGAGTGTAGCCAGTTTAATTTTGTTGTTTATTGTTGTCGTGGTCCTGATTTATGTCTTGCGCGGCATCAAAATCGTATCGCAGTCCGAAACCATTATCGTCGAACGGCTCGGCCGGTACAACCGCACCTTGCAGGCGGGTATCAATGTGATTCTGCCCATTGTCGAACGTGCCAAGGACACCTCGGCCCGTATGCCGTCGGGGGCCATCCGTATGGTCAACCGCATCGATATGCGCGAGCAGGTCTATGACTTCGACAAGCAGAGTGTGATTACGAAAGACAATGTCATGACCGAAATCAACGCCCTGCTTTATTTCCAGGTGGTCGATCCGGTCAAGTCGGTGTACGAAATCAAGAACTTGCCGATGGCCATCGAAAAACTGACCCAGACCACGCTGCGTAACGTGGTGGGCGAAATGGAACTCGACGAAACCCTGACTTCGCGCGACACCATCAACTCCAAGTTGCGCACGGTGCTCGACGACGCCACCAACAAATGGGGTGTCAAGGTGAACCGTGTTGAGTTACAGGATATTACGCCTCCCGAAAGCATCCGTACCGCCATGGAGAAACAGATGCAGGCCGAACGCGACCGTCGTGCCGAAATTTTGAAGGCCGAGGGCGAAAAGCAGTCGGCGATTCTGAAATCCGAAGGTGAGAAGATGGCCGAAATCAATGCGGCCGAAGCCGAAAAACAGGCGCGCATCCTGACGGCCGAAGGCCAGGCCCAAGCCCAAGTGCTCCAGGCCGAAGCCGAAGCCAAGGCCATCAAGCAGGTGGCCGATTCGGTGGCCGCCATCAAGGGGGCCGATCCGGTCAACTACCTGTTGGCGATCAAGTACATCGACGGCCTGAAGGAAATGGCGTCGGGTCAGGACAACAAAACGGTGTATATCCCCTACGAAGCGACTGGTGTGCTGGGCTCGCTGGGTACGCTCAAAGAAATGTTCAACAAGTCATAAGTTTCGGCTTGCCCTACACAAAAAAAAGCGGCTCACATTGTGTGGGCCGCCTTTTTTTTATCGGATAGTTCCTTTTCAGAACAGTTTCTCCACGAACTCCACGAAATACTCACGCCAGTTGATCCAGAGGTGGCCGCGGGTCGATTCGCGGTACTGGTACGGAATCTTTTTTTCGTCGAGCTGTTTGCGGAACTCGGTGTTGATGTTGTAGAGGAAATCGTCGGTACCGCAGGCAATCCAGAACAGTTGGTAGCCCGAATTTTTGAATGTCGTCTGTTTCTGCTCGTAGTTGCTGTAGGCGGCAAAGGGTTTCTGACCGATATTCAGGTCCAAGCCGGCCGAAAACAGGCCGTAGTAGTCGAACAGTTGCGGGTGGTTGAGGCCGATCATCCAAGTGTGAAAGCCGCCCATCGACAAACCGGCAATGGCGCGCGAGTGGCGTTGGGCGTCGGTGCGGTAGGTACGGTCCACAAAGCCGACAATCTCGTCGAACGAAGCCTCGTAGCGGCCGTTTTTGTAGTCGGGCAGCAAGTGGGTCATCACCGGACGGAAATCCATGTTGTCGCTGGTTTCGCCAGCGGCGGCAGGCTTGCTGATGGTGCCGTTGGGCAATACGACGATAAATTCGCGGATGCGTTTTTGGGCAATCAGGTTGTCCATGATGCGGTTGATCTGACCGAGGTCGAGCCAGGCGTTTTCGTCACCGCCGCTGCCGTGCAGCAAGTAGAGAACCGGGTAGCTTTTGTGGCTGTCGGACAGGTACGAAGGCGGCAGATATACTTGCAGGCGGCGTTGGCCTTGGGTTTCGGCCGAAGCGTACCAAACCGTTTCGACCGTGCCGTGCGGCACATCGTGCACTTGGTACAGGTCGCCGTAGCCACCCCCCACATAAAAGATACTGAAGATGTTGCCCACGTCACGCCGGCTGAAAGGGTTGAGCGGGTCGATGACCGTCACGCCGTCGATAATAAAGCGGTACATGTACATTTCGGACTTGAGCGCCGGGGTGGTGTACGACCAAATGCCTTCTTTTTTCGAGACGAGCTTCATCAGGCCGTAGCCGCCGGCTTCTTCCCAGTCGCCGATGACTTCGACTTTCTTGGCTTTGGGGGCTTGGAGGCTGAAGGTGACGGTTCCGTCGGGGTTGACAACCGGCGAAACCAGGTCGCCGGCACGGTACGAGGTGTTTTGTTGGGCCAGGGCGGTGCCGATGCAGCCGATGGCCAGCAGGATGACTAACAGATATTTTTTCATAGGATTGAATTTTAACACTTGCAAATTTAAGGATTTTTTCCGGATTTTGGGCGAATTTGTCCGATTGTCGTGTTGCTGAAGTAATCCACATTTTTTACAAATAAGTTGGGCCGGCTTTGCCCGTCAGTTTTGCATAGCCATCAGCCGGGGCAAAACTTCGGCAGACGATTGAGCAGGTGTGTTTTTAAATGTTAATTGGATGGGCAAAAATGTATAAAAAGATTAAAATTTACTGATAATCAGCAGTATAGATTATCCTGTTACTGAGGGGCGTTGATGTGGTCGCCGAAGCATTGAGAAATTGTTGTATAGATTTTAAACACCAGTAAAAATCAGCTAAAATTGAAACAAATTTGTAATAATGAGAAATATTTTGATGAAATATTCCACTCTTTTTCAAGAATGCGAAAAAAACTGCATCACTTAAAAAATCTTTAACATATCTTTGCATTGTTCAAAACGCAAATGATATGAAACGGTTTGTAGCAAAATTCATCTTTCTGACGCTCGCGCTTGCGGGGGGATGGTCGGGTGCGGCAGCCGAAGACCGTGTGGATATGGGCCCGGTTGGCCCCGCCGTCGTTTCGGTTCACCAAAGCGAAACGCTCGAGGTGGTGTATGTCGAGGCTACTTGTTCGCTTCCTTGCTCGCTGGTCGATTCGGAAGGCCATGTGCTGCTCGAGTGTGGTTTGAAAATCGGCATGACCGCCGTTCCGACGGCCTCGCTCAACGCCGGTGTCTATTTGCTGAAGGTCGGTAACGAGACCTTCCATATTGTCTTGTAGTTTTAAGGTTTTTGTTATATGCAAAAAAAGAGACGGTTGCTCCGCTTGGAGTCCGTCTCTTTTTTTTGTAGCTAAAATTAGTCCTGGCTGGCGACGGCCGATTCCACGGCACGCCACAAGGCATCGTCCTGCGGCACGGGGGCGACAATGCGGATTTCCTGCTTGCTGACCGGATGGATGAACGATATTTCGCGGGCGTGCAGGCTGATGCCTCCGTTTTTGTTCGAACGGGCGAAGCCGTATTTCAAATCCCCTTTGATGGGGCAGCCGATTTTGGCCAGCTGGCAGCGGATCTGATGGTGCCGGCCCGTTTGCAGACCAACTTCGAGCAAGCGGTAGTGGCTTTCGGTTT
>JAGCZK010000197.1 GCA_017960065.1 Paludibacteraceae bacterium | reverse complement strand
GGTTTGGTCGAACTGAAGGGCGGCACTTGGGAGCCGAATACGGCGGCCATGGCCGCCGACTCCGAGGCATCTTTGTTGGGAGTACCCGTACCGTGCGCATTGATATAACCGATATCGGAAGGCTCCAGTCCTGCCGACTGCAGGGCCTTGCGCATAGCCAATTGGGCACCCCGCCCTTCGGCGGACGTGGCGGTCTGGTGATGGGCGTCATTGGCATTGGCCGCACCACACAAATAGGCTAACGCCTGCTTTTGAACATCTTGCGGGCGCTGCAGCACCAGATAGGCCGCACCCTCGCCCAAATTCAAACCCGCCCGCGTTTCGTCGAACGGACGGCAGGGAGCCTGGTCCAAAATCATCAGCGAAGAAAATCCGTTGAGGGTAAATTTGCAAAGGGCGTCGGTGCCTCCCACCACAACGGCGTCGCACCACCCGGTACGGAGCAGGCGGGCGCCGAGCAGCACCGCATTGGCCGATGACGAACAGGCCGTGCTGATGGTGGTGCAAAACCCGTTCAGGCCCAGGTAGCGGGCAATCGCCTGCGTACTGTCGGCACTGTCGTGATGCACAATCAGCCGCAAACGGCCCTTGCGCGGATCGTGGCGAAAATCATCGTAAAACTGCTCCGACAAGTCCATGCCGCCCACCGTGGTCGAAGAGATAAAGGCGACACGCGAACCGGGAGCCAGGCCTGCCTGCTGCAAGGCTTCGCGCGCGGCAAGCATCCCCAACAGCGAGGTACGCGAGCACGTGGTGCCGGCGGGTAGCGACAAGCGGGCCTTCAGCGCCTCGTTGTCAAACGGCACCTCGCCGACCGGCACCTGACGGCGGGTGGCCAAAAAACGGGAAGGGGCCAGGCACACGTCTGTGCGGTGCAAAGCCTCCATCATCGCATCTTTGCCGATTCCGGCAGCCGACACGACCCCCATTCCCGTAATGGCGAGCCTCATGCTATTTGGTACGGTTCTGCTGAACAAAGCCGGCCAGCGCACGCACCGATTTGAAATGCTCTTTCGCTTCAGCGGCGTTGGTCAGTTTGATTCCGTATTCACGTTCGAGAATCAGAATAATCTCCAAGGCGTCGATCGAGTCGAGGCCCAAACCTTCGCCAAACAAAGGTGCGTCGGCATCGATGTCGGCCGGAGTCATCTCTTCCAGATTGAGCGCCTCAATCAACTGTTTTTTCAACTGTTCTATCAGTTCTTCCATATCTATCGTTATTTTGACTGCAAAGATAATAAATCCATTTGTACAAATGCGGTTTCGCCAAACATTTCACACCGCCCGGACAACACCAGGTCGGCCCGACGCTCGTGTAACAAGGTCTGAGCCAGGCGTCTGCCATCGGTCGGGTGGCCGTCGGTTTCGATCAGGAACCACCCCTCGCCCTGCAACTTGTGGCGGATGGAGATCTCGCCGCTGACAATGTTGGCCAAGGTATAGACAAACACCGCCGGCGAGGCCGGTTGGCCGCTGTCGAGCAGCGCCTGGTGGCGGCTATCGGTGTCGAGCGACGAATAGCGGTTGGACAAGACGAGGGCGATGCGGTAGCGGTCGTCGGGCAAAGCGCGGCCTTTGAGCAACTTTTCGGCAGCCACATAGCCCAGTTTGCACAAGTTGTCCATCTTGAAAAACTTCATGTTCGCATCGTCCAACTCCTTGTAGGCCTCCCGAATCCAACTGTCAAAGTCGCGGTCGGACGGACAGTTCAGGCTGACCGATGCCAGCGTTTGGACCTCGCCCGGCTGCCAAGAAGGCTCGGTGCCCGACAAACGGTCGAGCGCAAAGACGATGGCCGCATTGCAACCGCCAAAGCCCGAAGCGCTTTTGAGACATACTTGGGCATGGGGCAAATCGCGGTGGCTGGCACTCACCTGCAAGGGTTGGGGCGTTCCCAACTGTTCGAAGCCCAAGGTGCCCCAAATCCGATGGTTGCGCAACTGGGCCACCATCAGGACACTTTCGATGACACCGCAGGCCCCCAGGGTGTGCCCGATATACGGTTTGAAACTGTTGGCAGGTTTGTCGGAAAGCCCGGCCAGCGCCACCGCCTTGCTTTCCATTTCATCGTTGTACACGGTGGCCGTACCGTGCAAGCCGACAAAGTCGATGTCGGCCGTCGTCACGCCGGCCTCGCGCATGGCCTCGCGCATGGCCAGGTACAAGCCGTCGCCCGTTCGCGAAGGCCCGGAAATATGGTTGGCGTCGTTGCTGACGGCGCCTCCCGCCACGGCCACGGCCGGTGCCTGACATTCGGCACGGTCGCAGGTCAACAGCACGGCTCCGCAGGCTTCGCCCATCGACAGCCCGTCGCGGGCGGCGTCAAACGGGCGGCACAGGTTGCGGCTGACCGATTTGAAAGCACAGAATCCGGTTTGGACAAAGGGTGTCATCAGGTCGGCCCCGATGACCAACACGCGGTCGTAAGCCCCCGACACTATCAGACGTTGGGCCAGGATGATGGCCGAAAGGCCGGAGATACAGGCGTTGCTCACCACCTGCGGACAGGTCGTCAGCCCCAGGAATCCGGCCACACGCTTGGCCAAGTTTCCCAACAACACCCGCTCGTCGAGCGGTGCGTTGGACGACAGCAGGTCGATATTCCCTTTGGTGGAGGAGATGACCAGCCCCAATCGGGGCGATGCGGGTGCGACCGACGAGGCCGACAGCACCCGACGACCGGCTTCGACCATCAGCCGCTCGAGCCGGGTAGCCCCCTCCAAGGCCGGAATCCGACTCCAGTCGATGGCTCCTGCCCAATAGGGATTTTCAGAAATCCGCGGGTCGTGGACAGGCTTCAGACCGGTTGTTCCGGCCTCTATGGCACGCTGATGTTCGGCCAGGCCCATGCCCATGCTCGAAATCAAATAATCAGGTCCCCAATAGGCGAGTCGTTTCATACGGATACCAGGTAAATTGTTAGACAGCGGCCGACGGGTCCGACCAAAAACGGTACAGGTTAAACCACTGTTGCGGATAGGTGTGCAGCACCTGTTCGAGCCGCGAGACGTACTGCCGCATCAAATCGAGCTGGCAGGCTCGCGATCCGCCGGCGGTGGAAACCGTTGCCCGATAAAAGTAAAAATGGTACTTTTTCCCTTCGCGCATCGAAAAATAGAAATAGACGGGCACACGCATCTTGGCGCCCAATATGAACGGGCCCTGCGGGAAAACCGCTTCACGGCCCATAAAGTCGAGCCGCTCGCAACGGCCGTTGTTGACATAGCGGTCGCCCTGCATGCACACATAGGCGTTGTGTTGCAAGGCTTCGCTGATTTTCAGGATACTGCCGAGATCGTCCTCGTTCACCGCTATAATATTATAGGGCAATTGGGGCGCCCCCCGATGAATGGCTTCCTTGATTTTCTGGTATTCGGCGTCAAACATCACGATGTGCATGCGTTTGGCGTAATCGCCGAAGAACGGGGTGCCGGTTTCCCAAGCCCCCACATGGGCCCCAATCATGATGGCGCTGCCCCGGTTCAGGCTTTCGAGAAAATCGTCGTAGCCCTCGGCGACAAATTCGAACTTGTCGGAAAGCCCTTGGGTAATGGCCATCTTATCGACCAGACACTGTCCGAAACGGAAAAAATGCAGATAAACGCACCAGGCGGATTTCAAACGTCCGTAATGCCAGGTGCGCCGGTAGTAGTCCCACAAGGCTGCCCGCTGGGCCGGTGCCGCCAACACGAAGTACAGCACCACATAGGCCAGGTTGATGTAAGCGAAGTTCAATCCGAAATGGCGCAGGAAAAAGCCGAAGATACGGTAGCCCGTCGCATTTCCCCGAGATTTCGCATTCCAGCCTTCCGCACTCATGCCTGACGCTTGTGTTCGATTAAATCCAACATCTGGCCGAAAGTTTTCACTCCGGCAAAATCGCGTTGGGTAAGTTTCACACCTACCGTTTCTTCGATCAGCACCACCACGTCCACCAAATCCAGGCTATCAAATCCCAAATCGTCTTTCAGCAAGGCGCCATCGACAAATTTATCGCGGCTGACTTCCAGTTCCTCGCTCAATTGTCCGATCAATACTTCCTTATAGTCTGTCATCATGGTTTTTCAGTGTTTCAAATATTCCGTCAGGCGGCTGATTTCTTCGTACTTGGGAGTGTCTTCGACAAAGGCCGGGACGAGCTCGCGCACCTCGCGATAGAGTTGTGCGGTGGCTGGAGCCAGTTTGCCGTCAATCTTCAAACAATCGACGGCCTGTGCCAAGGCCATCAGATAGATCGAGAACACCTGGCAGGCGTTGTCAACAACACGCGAGGCGATCAGGGCCGAATTGGTGCCCATGCTGACGATGTCCTGGTTGTCGTTGTTGTTGGGAATCGAATGCACATACATCGGGTTCGACAGGGTCTGGCATTCGGCCGTCGTCGAGGTGGCGGTGAACTGGGCGGCTTGCAGACCGTAGTTCAGCCCCAGCACCCCTAAGTTGACAAAGGGCGGCAGGATACCGTTGATGCGGTCGTGGAACAGGTAGTTGACCTGACGTTCGACCAGCATGGTCATTTTCGTCACGGCGATTTTCAGCTTGTCCATTTCGAACGACACGTAGTCGCCATGGAAATTGCCGCCATGATACACCATTTCGTGTTCGGGATCGACAATCGGATTGTCGTCCACGCCGTTGAGCTCTTCCTCCAATATCTGGCAGGTATGCCGGAGCGTTTCGTACACCGGTCCGAGGATTTGCGGGACGCAACGCAACGAATAGTACGGCTGCACCTTGTGTTGGAAGGTGGCTTCGGTATGGCGGTGATACAAGGCGTCGGCACGGTTCTGCAAGCACTGCGAACCCTGCGCCGCCTCGCGCATGCGGCGTGCCACCTCGGTTTGACCTTCGTGGCCTTTCAAATCATTGAGCTCGGCCGAAAGGCAGTCGTCGTACGAAGCGGCGATTTCGTTCATCAGCACCGAACAAACGATGGTCTTGTCGAGCAGGCGTTGGGCCTGCATGAGCACCATGCAGCCGATGCCGGTCATCATGGCCGTACCGTTGGTCAAAGCCAGGCCGTCGCGCAAATGCAGTTTCAAAGGTTTCAGGTTGGCCTGGCGCAGAGCCTCGGCCGTAGCGCAGCGCTGACCACGGTAAAAGACTTCGCCTTCGCCAATGAGGGCCAGCGAAATATGGGCCAGTTGCACCAAGTCGCCGCTGGCACCCACACTGCCGTGCTGGGGAACCACCGGAACGATGTCGTTGTTCAAGAAGGCGGTCAGCTGGGCGATGGTTTCGGGATGCACGCCCGACTTGCCGTTCAGGAATGCGCACAAGCGCGACACCATGGCGGCACGCACCCATTCGGGGCGCATGGGCTCGCCCGCTCCCGTCGAGTGGCTGCGGATGATGTTGTACTGCAGGGCCTGCAGGTGTTCGTCCGTCACCCGGTATTGGGCCATCGGGCCAAAGCCGGTATTGATGCCGTAAATCACCTTGTCGGTGGAAAATTTCTCCAAAAAGGAATAGGCCCGCTCCACCGCTGCCTGCTGCTGAGGGCGGACCTCAAACGGCTGACGGCCGGTAGCGACGGCTTCCAGATCTTTCAAATTCATAGGGCAATCTTATCTTTCGGGCAGATAACGTACAATGGTTTGCTCGCGGTCGGGACCAACCGAAACGATTTTGATGGGTACATTCAGCTCGTCTTCCAAAAAGTCGAGGTAATCGTTGAACGCCTGGGGAAATTCCGATTCCTTCTTCATCTTGGTCATATCGGTCTTCCAGCCTTTCAACTCTTTGTACACCGGTTCAACACTGCCATTGAGCTCGTAGGGGAAACGGTCGGTTTCCTCGCCATTGATCTTGTAGGCCACGCAGGCCTTGATGGTGTCGAAGTCGTCGAGCACGTCGCTTTTCATCATGATGAGCTTGGTCACGCCGTTGATCATCACCGCGTACTTCAGGGCCACCAGGTCGATCCAACCGCAGCGGCGGCGGCGACCGGTAACCGAACCGAACTCATGTCCTTTGTCGCACAAGGTTTCGCCGGTCTTGTCGAACAGCTCGGTCGGGAACGGACCGCTGCCGACGCGGGTGCAATAAGCTTTGAAAATGCCATAGACATCGCCGATTTTGTTGGGGGCCACGCCCAGACCGGTGCAAGCGCCGGCGCAGATGGTGTTCGACGAAGTCACAAAGGGATACGAGCCGAAATCAACGTCGAGCATCGTGCCTTGGGCGCCTTCGCAAAGCACCGCCTTGCCTTCTTCAATCAAGCCGTTGATCACATGCTCGCTGTCGATCAGGCGGAAACGTTTGAGGTATTCGATGCCGGCCATCCATTCTTTTTCGGCTTCGGTGACGTCGTAGCTGAAATTCATGGCACGCAGCATTTCTTCGTGACGTTTTTTGGCCTTGGCGTATTTTTGTTCGAAACCGTCGAGGATATCGCCGACACGCAGACCGTTGCGGCTGATTTTGTCGGTGTAGGTGGGGCCGATGCCCTTACCGGTGGTGCCCACTTTGGCATCGCCCTTGGCCGCCTCGTTGGCAGCGTCCAGCGCACGGTGGGTCGGCATAATCAGGTGGGCTTTTTTGGAGATGTACAGGCGTTGGGTCAGATCGTGCCCCGATGCGGACAGGGCTTCGGCCTCGGCCTTGAACAAAGCGGGGTCGAGCACGACACCGTTGCCGATGATATTCACCTTGTCGCCTTGGAATATTCCGGACGGAATGGAACGCAACACATACTTCTGGCCGTCAAACTCCAAGGTATGACCGGCATTGGGACCGCCCTGGAAACGCGTTACCACATCGTAATCGGGCGTCAGCACGTCGATCACCTTGCCTTTTCCTTCGTCTCCCCACTGCAATCCTAACAATACATCTACTTTGTTCATATTTTCGTTTGTTTTTTTGAATTGTTTACCGCTTAAAATGGCGCTTTATATTTTTGAGCGCGTAAAGATACAAATAATGTGGCGAATACTGAATTTTTTTTCATATTTTGTCGCAATTAAACGTTTTCTCACAAAAAAAGTCTATCTTTGCGACGTAATAATTAAAAACAAACGAAACTATGGCACATGTAATTTCTGACTCTTGCATCGCATGCGGCACCTGCATCAGCGAATGCCCGATGGAAGCCATCTCTGAAGGCGACATCTACTCGATCAATCCGGACATCTGCACCGACTGCGGCACTTGCGCATCGGTTTGCCCGACCGAATCGATCCACCCGGCGTAACTAGGGTCCGAACACCAATAAAAAAAGCCATTCGCTTGAATGGCTTTTTTTATTATGGAACATCGGACTCACTCTTCCGAAACCTCATCGCCGGGACGGGTGTCCCGAGCGCCCGGCATCTCACGGCGCATGTAATCCAACACTTCGGCCAAAGCTTCCTGAAACTTGTCGAAATCCTCTTTGTAGAGGAATATCTTATGCTTTTCAAGAATAAAGCGGCCGTCTTCCGTCACGCTTTTGCGCTTGCTCTCAGTTACCGACAGGAACAACTCGTCCTTACGGTCGCGCTTGACATCGAGATAGTACATCCGTTTGCCAGCCTTCACTACTTTGGAGAAAACGATTTCGCGTTCCTCCTGCTCCTCTCTCGGCCGCGGAGCCTCCTCCACAACCTTCGGTTTTCTGTCGAAAAAACTTAACATAATATTTGATTCAGTCTGCAAATATGCGTTTTTTTCTCCATAATTCAAAACAAAGAGGCGAAAATATAGCTTTAGGACGCAAAAAATCATTATCTTTGCACCGCAATCACTATCATAAAGTTGATAAACAGATGATCAATCGTGTCTTAATTCGAATCAAAGTGATTCAGCTGCTCTATGCCTGGCAGCTGAACCGCGGTGAAAAACCCGCCATGGCGGAAAAAGAGTTGTTCGAAAGCATTGAAAAAGCCTACGAACTGTACCACTGGCTGCTGCAACTTTCCTTGGACATCAAAGCCTATGCGACCAAACGCATCGAAATCGGCCTGAACAAACTCCGCCCCACCCAAGAGGAACTTCATCCGAACGTACGTTTCATTAACAACCTGTTTGTGAAGCAGTTGGCCGAAAACGAAGACCTGAAGGCCTACAATTCCGACAAGAACCACCCGGTTTCGTGGGAAGACCACACCGACTTCATCAAAGACTTGTTCGAAGGGCTGACCTCCACCGAGTTGTATCAGGATTACATGAAGGAGACCGTGCGCGACTACGAGGCCGACAAGATGCTGTGGCGCAAGATTTACAAAAAATACCTGGCCGGCAAAGACGAGCTGCTCAACCAACTCGAGGACATGTGCCTGTATTGGAACGACGACATCGAAATCGTCATCAGTTTTGTCGATAAGACCATCAAACGCTTCAGCCAGGAAGCCGGGGCCAAGCAACCGCTACTGCCGCTCTATTCCGATCCCGAAGACGACCAGGATTTCGCCAAACGCCTGCTCGGCACCGCCATCAAGCGTCAGGACGAATTCAGCGGCTGGATCGACGAAACCGCCAAGAACTGGGAGGGCGAGCGCATCGCCACGATGGACCGCATCATCATGCAGGCGGCCCTGGCCGAGATGGTGGAATTTCCGACCATTCCTATCAGCGTCACGCTCAACGAATTTGTCGAAATCAGCAAATTCTACAGCACCGAAAAAAGCAGCAACTTCATCAACGGCGTTTTGGACAAAATCGCCTCGAAGCTGCGCGAAGAAGGCAAACTGATCAAGGTCGGCGCCTTTGTCAAACCCGAAGAAGAAAACAAACAATAATCCTTTAAGAAAACACTTTCGCTTATGTTGAACATCTTATTGCAGGCCCAAGGCCAACAAAGCAATCCGTGGAGCATGGTCATCATGCTCGTCCTCCTCTTTGTCGTATTCTATTTCTTCATGATTAAGCCCCAGCGGGCCAAGCAAAAGGAACAACAGACCTTCCGCGAAAGCCTGAAAGAAGGCGACAAGGTCATCACCGCCGGAGGACTGTACGGCAAGGTAAAAAAGGTGGACAGCAACACGGTTCTGCTGGAAATTGCAGACAACGTGCGGGTAACGGTTGACAAAAACTGCATCTTTGCATCGGCAGCCGAAGCCACTCCGACCAACGAGTCGAAATAATCGCCATGAAACGGCCGGAGCGCATACGTAAGATCTTCAGCAAAAACTCGTTAAAGTTTTTGTACTCGCGTGATACGCTCATCTTATGTTCGTTCTGCCTGCTGTCGTTCATTTTTTGGATTTTCATGTCGCAGCCCGAAAACCCGGACTTCACGGAACGGATTCCGCTGGTGTTCGGGCATGTGCCGGACGATGTCGAAATCGTCGGCCACCCGGAGGCGATGGAAGTCCGCTACCAAAACGACGGCAAGCGTTTCGGACACCGCCGCAACCACCAGCCGCTGGTCATCGACTTCAGCGACTTCATGACCCTTTTGCAGGAATCCAAATGGTCGCTCGACCTGTCGGAATACTTCCAACACGAGTTGGACTCGCTGTTTGAGGGCAAGACCATCCTGTCGGTTTCGCCCGAAAAACTGGAAATCGAAAGACTGCCCGACACCAAGGTCGTACCGGTGGTATTCGACACCACCAACCTGCAAATCAACCCCAAGTACACGTTGGGCGGAATCCGCCTGTCGGACCGCGAACTCACCCTACACGGGTACAAAGCCGTATTGGACACCATCGACACCATTCGCATCCGTTACGACAAAAACGAGGTGCTCAAAAAATCGGTGGAAAACCACGCTTTAGCGCCCCAACTGCCCAAGTACACCAAATCTTCGCCCGAAACGCTCAACCTCGACATTGTCATTGAGCCGTTTACCGAAAAGACGATTACCGCCCCCATCTGGGTGGTCGGACTGCCGCCATCGGTACAGGTGCGCACCATCCCGTCCGAAGTCAAAGTCACCTACAGCGTCGGCATCAGCCGCTTCGACAAGACTTCGGCCAGCGATTTTGTCATCGGCATCACCTACGAAGAGCTGCTGCGGAGCAACACCCGCTCGGTATTTCTCGAGATCTTGCAGCAACCCGACGACATCGCCAACCTGCGCATCAGCCCCGAAAAGGTCAACTGGATGATTGAAGTATCGAATTAAGCTATGCAGAAACTGGGCATCACAGGAGGTATCGGCAGCGGCAAGAGTTACTTTTGCCGCCTGTTGGAGATTGCGGGCATCCCGTCGTTCAACGCCGACATGGAAAACAAGCGCCTGCTCGAGACCGACACCGCGCTGCGCGAAGAACTGATCCAACTGTTTGGCGAAGACTGCTACACCGAAAACGGGTTCAACCGCGTATGGGTGGCCAAGCGTATCTTTGCCGACGGCCGCTTGCGCGAATCGATGAACAGCATCTGCCATCCGCGCGTGGCCAGACGGTTTGAACAATGGTGCCAGGAGCACCGTGACGAGCCGTTTGTACTGCTCGAGTCGGCCATATTGTTCGAGTCGGGATTCGACCGGTTTATGGACAAAATCATTTTGGTAACCGCCCCCGAAACCGAGCGCATCGAGCGCACCATGAAACGCGACAACTGCGACGAGCAGTCGGTTCGGGCACGCATCAACGCCCAGCTTTCGGACGAAGAAAAGGTCCGTCGTGCAGATTACGTTCTGTACAACGGACCCGAAGACGATCCGAACCGGCAGGTGTTCGAGCTACTCGCCAAACTGCACGCTTAAGATTTGGTTTTGTAGCGGCAATTGACTTTTCCGCGCGACAGGGCTGACAACTTGGACGAAATCATCTGGCGCCGGATCAACGAAATCTTATCGACAAACACATGTCCTTCGAGGTGGTCGTACTCGTGCTGCACGGCACGCGCCGCAAACCCCGAAATCACTTCGGTGTGTTCGTTCCAATCCTCATCGAAGTAACGGATGGTGATGGTATTCGGACGGCGCACCGTTTCCGAAATTCCGGGCAGGCTCAGACAGCCTTCCTCCCGAGCCACCTCCTCGCCTTCGTACGAAAGGATTTCGGGATTGACAAACACCTTTTTGAAACCGGCCAGCGAGGGGTCCTCATCGGCCATCATGGAAACATCCACCACGAACACCCGGATGGGCAGCCCGATTTGCGGAGCGGCCAAGCCGCAGCCGTCGGCCCGATACATGGTGTCGAACATGTCGGAAGCCAACTGCTTCAATTCGGGGTAATCTTTTTCAATGGGCGCGGCAGGTTTTTTCAAAACCGGATTCCCATAAATCACAATAGGATAAATCATATCAAGTTACGTTTGCTTTCGAGATAGTCGCGCAAGATGATGGTGGCGCTGATTTCGTCCACCAGGGCCTTGTCCTGCCGATCTTTCTTTTTCAGACCGGCATCGAGCATGGTCTGATGGGCTAGCACCGAGGTGAACCGTTCGTCGTAATACTCCACCGGCATCGCGGGCCAGCGCTTTTGGGCCATGGCCACAAAGGGGCGGATGTAGCGCATGGATTCCGACTCCTGCCCGTTCACCTGTTTGGGCAGCCCGATGACCAGGCGTTCCACCTGTTCACGGGCGAAATAGTCGTCCAAAAAGGCGGGCAGCTGGGCGGTCGGCACCGTAGCCAGTCCGCCGGCAATCAGTTGCGTCGGATCGGAGACTGCCACCCCCACCCGTTTCCTTCCATAGTCGAGCGCTAAAATTCTTGCCATAAACAGCGCAAAGGTACGAATATTTTGCATATATTTGCAACTCCAAGCTAAAAACAGACAGATGACCGTACTCGTTACCGGCGGAACAGGCTATATCGGATCGCACACTTGCATCGAACTGATCGGGGCAGGGTACGAGGTCGTAATCATGGACAATCTGTCCAACTCGACCGCCCAAGTGCTGGACGCCATCGGACAGATTACCGGAAAGCGGCCCGCCTTCTGGGAGGCCGACTGCTGCGACGCACAGGCGGTGGAGTCGGTGTTTGCGGCTCACCCCGACATCCGGGCGGTCATCCATTTTGCCGCCAGCAAATCGGTCAACGAGTCGCAGGCCAAGCCCCTGCAATACTACCGCAACAACCTGCTGTCGCTCATCCGCATACTGGAAGCCATGCAGCGCCACAGCGCCCACTGTCTGGTGTTTTCGTCGTCGTGCACCGTCTATGGCGAATCGGCCAGCCAGCCGGTCAACGAGCAGACGCCCTTGCAGCCCCCGACCTCGCCCTACGGCGCCACCAAACAGATCTGCGAGCAAATCATTGCCGACAGCGTCAAGGCCGGCAGCGGGCTTCGCGCCTCCATTCTGCGGTACTTCAACCCCATCGGCGCCCATGCGAGCGGCCTGATCGGCGAGTCGCCGCTCGACACGCCCCAAAACCTCGTGCCGCTACTGTGCCGGGCAGCTGCCGGAAAGAGCGGCCGTCTGCAAGTGTTCGGAAACGACTACGACACCCCCGACGGATCCTGCATCCGCGACTACATCCATGTGTCGGATTTGGGGCAGGCCCACCTGGCCGCCCTGACCCGCCTGCAAAGCGGAAAAGCAGAAAGCGCGACAGAAATTTTCAACATTGGAACCGGAAAAGGGTTTTCCGTTTTGGAATTAATTCGTACCTTTGAGGCCGTAAACGGTGTCAAGGTTCCGTACGACATTGCGTCCAGACGCCCCGGCGACATCGCCCGGATATGGGCCGACACCCGTCTGGCACAAGAAAAGTTAGGGTGGAAAGCCCACAAAAGCATAGAAGACTGTTTGCAGTCGGCCTGGCTATGGCAGACCCACTGCACCCAAAAACACTAAAATATGAAACAAATACTTGTACTCACGCTTGCCTTCCTTTGCGCACTGCCGGTTTTTTCGGCACGCAAAAAGGCTGTGGTCGCCTCGACCATCAAAATGCCCCCCGCCGAAATTTTATACAATGAAGGCGTCGCACTCCTCGGAAAAGGGCAGAACGACGAAGCTATCTTTAAGTTCACCGCCTCGCTGGCAGAAGATTCCACCTTTGTGCAATCGTATTACAACCGTGCCATCGCCTACATGAACGAAAACCAACTGGCCAACTCGGTCAGCGACTTGCAGACCGCCATCCGTCTGAACGGCAAATGCTCGGAATGCTACCTGTTGCTGGGTAAAATCAACTACCGCCAGGGCAATGTGGAGCAAGCCACCCAGGATTTTGCCTCGGCCATTGAGCTGGACCCGAACAACATCAACGCCCGCCTCGACAAATCGGCCATCTTCCAACACGCCGAAGACTACGCCTCGGCCATCAACGAATACACCGAGATTCTCAACATCGACCCCAACAACAACATCGCCCTGCTCGAACGGGCCAACTGCTACCAATACCTGAACAAGAGCAACCTGGCTCACGACGACTACAGCGCGCTCATCCAACGCGACCCGTCGCAATGGCAGGCCAAGTTCAACCTGACCGTTATGGACTGGCAGTTGCAAGCCGACACCGCCGCCTGCCTGCAGGCCCTGGGTGAGCTGATTGCCGCCCAACCCAACGAAGCGGTTCTGTACAACACCCGTGGACTGGTACTGACCCAAATCGGCGAATACGACTCGGCGCTGGTGGACCTGAACCAGGCCATCAAGCTGGACACCGAATATGCCGCCGCCTACTGCAACCGCGGCGTGGTTTACCTCAAACAGAAAAACTTAGAGGAAGCGCTGCTCAACCTCAACTGGGCCATTTCGTTCAACACCAATTATGCCGACGCCTACCTCAACCGCGCCATCGTCAAAGAACTGTTGCGCGACGAGGAC
The DNA here is from genome assembly GCA_017960065.1 of Paludibacteraceae bacterium. Classification (GTDB taxonomy): domain Bacteria; phylum Bacteroidota; class Bacteroidia; order Bacteroidales; family Paludibacteraceae; genus Enterocola. The sequence continues at coordinate 6,763 of JAGCZK010000197.1, read as the reverse complement.
GGCTGCTGCAAGGACTTGGAGAAAGCCGCCCGCTTGGGTGCCCGCAACGCCGATTTGTATTACAGCAGACAATGCCAATAACGCTTTAGACTGATACCACCATGAAACGGAATTTTATACTTCTCTGTCTGTTACTTGCCTCCTGCGCACTGTTCGCCAAAAAGAAAGAGAACCTGAATCTCGACAAAAGCGAGGCAAAATCCTATAAAGCCTATATAAAGAAAGGTGACGAGCAGTTCAAGAAAATCGCTCCTGCTGAAAAAGCCCAGGCCCTCAGCTACTACCTGAAAGCCTACATGATCGACTCGACGAGCGCATCGCTCAACTACAAGATCGGCGAAGCCTACCTCGTATCGCCCTTCGAAAAGGCCCAATGTCTGCGCTATTTCCGGCAGTCGGTGGCCGCCGACCGCTCGACGGCAAACTCCCAAGCCTGGTTGCGGCTGGCCAACGCCTATCAGCTGAACCTCGAATTTGATTCGGCCATCACTTGGTACGAAAAATACCGCGCCTACAAGACCGGGCAACGCATTTCGCGCCGCGAACGCCGGGCCATCAACAAAAAATTCGACAAACGCGTCAAAGAGTGCAAGGCCGGCATCGCCAACCTCGAACAGCCGCGCGAAGTGTTTATCGACAACTTTGAGCGCATCAACTCGCCCGAAGAGGAATACAACACCACCATGAGCCCCGACTGGTCCACCCTGGCCTACACCAAAGCCATCTACGTCAAATCCAAAAAACGCGTGGAATCGGCCCAATCGGTATTCAAAGACCCCGACGGCAACTGGAGCACTCCCGACCCGCTGTTCGACGGCGAAGACCGCGGCAACTACAGCGTGGTGGATATGGGAAACAACGACCTGTTCCTGTACGACGGATCGAAACCCAACAAAATCTTCCACTACGTTTACAAAAAGGACAACTGGAAGAAAGACCGCAAGTTCAAATGGAACAAGCGCCGTTTTGTCAAGAAAATCACCTTCTCGTCGGATAGCAGCAAGGTGTATTTCTCGACCTACGCCAAAGCCGCATGGGGCAAGGTCAGCTACGACATTTACGTAGCCACCCTCAAGCGCAAAAACAACAAAAACGGCACCAAATGGAACAAGGCCGTCCCCCTGCCCGGCTATGTCAACTCGCCCGACTACAACGAAATTTCGCCCGAGCTGCACAACGACACCACCTTGTATTTCGCTTCGAACGGACACAACTCCATGGGCGGATATGACATTTTCCGCAGCCGCTACAAAAACGGCATCTGGGGCCGCCCCGAAAACTTGGGATACCCCATCAACACGCCGTTTGACGACACGTTCTACACGCTGACCTCGCGCGACAACAAGGCCTTCATCTCGTCGAACCGCGATGGTGGCCGCGGCTACACCGACGTGTACATGCTGACCTACATCCTGCCGAAAGACCTGGCCCTCAACTTTGAGCCGCCTGTAAGCCTGTTGGGCGACGGCCTGCTGGGTGGTTTCGACACCGCCAAAGCCGCCGAGATGGACAGCTCGTTCATCACCCTGCTCAAAGGTATCATCATGAACGAGGACAGCGTGCCCTTGCGTGCCCAAATCGAATTGGCCGACAACGGACTGCAACAAGTCATCGCCACCTTCGAGAGCGACTCGATCGGCGACTACCGCGTCAAACTGCCGGGAGGCGTCAACTACGGCGTTTCGGTCAGCGCCCCGGGCTACCTGTTCCACTCCGAGAACTTCAACCTGCCCGAGCAGACCGAGTATCGTGAAATTCAGAAGAACATCGTGCTCAAGCGGATTGCCATCGGCAAAAACGTGATTATGAAGAACATCTTCTTCGAAACGGCCAAGGCAGACCTGAGCGTCGAATCGCAGATCGAACTCAACAACCTGATCAAACTGTTACAGGACAACCCGACCCTGTGCCTCGAAATCGGCGGTCACACCGACAACAAAGGCTCGCGTGCGTACAACACCCGCTTGTCGCAAGCCCGTGCCGAATCGGTGGTGGCTTACCTGGTTGAACACGGCATCAAGCCCGAACGTCTGACCTCGAAAGGCTACGCCTTCGACCGCCCGATTGCCGACAACAAGACGGAAGCCGGACGTCAGGAAAACCGTCGTACCGAGTTCCTGGTAACACAGTTCTAAACTAAAAACGAAAAATGAAACCCTATCTTTTTGAGGCGAAGCCCACTGCACAGGCACTTGTGCAGTGGATTCGCACCTGGATGCAGCAAAACGGCAACGACCAGACCCGCATTGTCATCGGCATTAGCGGTGGCAAAGACTCGACGGTGGTCGCCGCCTTGTGTGTCGAAGCCGTCGGCAAAGACCGTGTCATCGGAGTGATGATGCCCAACGGTGTACAGGCCGATATCCACGATTCGCAGGAGGTGGCCCGCCACTTGGGAATCCAAGCGGTTACGGTCAACATTGCAGCAGCCTACCAAGGGCTGACGCAAGCCGTTAGCGAAGGCCTGCAAGCCATCGGCGCCGCCGAAACCGTCAGCGCCCAATACAGCACCAACACGCCCGCCCGCCTGCGCATGGCCACGCTCTACGGCATTGCCGGACAACTGGGCAACTGCCGGGTGGTCAACACCTGCAACCGTTCGGAAGACGTGCAGGGCTACTCGACCCACTACGGCGACAGTGTGGGCGATTTTTCGCCCATCAGCCGACTCACCACCGAAGAAGTGGTGGCCATCGGCGACTGCCTGGGCCTGCCGTCGCATCTGACCCACAAAACGCCTTCGGACGGCATGTGCGGCAAATCCGACGAAGACAATCTCGGCTGGACCTACCACGAGATCAACCGCATCATCCGCTGCAACGAAGCCGGACCCAATTACGACAAAATCATTCAAAAATATCATTGGAACAAGTTCAAAATCCAAATTGTACAAATGCCCCACTTCGAGCCGGGTCTGCCCGACTTCTTTTTGGAGAACTTTGGTATTTGATTTTCACCTGTTATGATAGAACAAAACCTGATCAAACTTTTTGAAAAAAGTTTCAAAGAGAACTGGGATCTTCCCGCATATTCCAACTATTACAAACAAACCACCGTCACTTACGGCGAAGCGACCCGACAAATCGCCCGGCTGCACCTGTTCTTCCGCGAGGCCAAGGTAAAGACCGGCGACAAAATAGCCCTGATCGGCCGCAACACGCCGAACTGGACCATCTCATACATCGCCGTGGTCACCTACGGTGCGGTGATTGTGCCGATTCTGCAAGACTTCAACACCAACGACGTGCACCACATCGTCAACCATTCGGATTCGGTCATGTTGTTTTGCAGCGACAAGCATTGGGATTCGCTCGACAGCGACAAGATGGACAACCTGACGGCTGTCATCTCCATCGACGACTTCCGCTGCGTGTTCCAGCGCGACGGCGAAAAGATGCAGAAAATCATGCTGCACCTCGACCAGCTGTTCGACCAGACCTATCCGAAAGGCTTCGGCCCCGACGATATCCGCTACACCAAACGCGACAACAAGGACTTGGCCGTCATCAGCTATACCTCGGGCACAACCGGGTTCAGCAAAGGCGTGATGCTTAGCGGCAACGCTTTGGCCGGCAACATCACCTTCGGTATCAAGACGCGCCTGCTCGAACGTGGCGACCGCGTGCTGACCTTCCTGCCCCTGGCGCACGCCTACGGCATGGCCTTCGATTTTCTGACCGCCACCTGCGTGGGCGCGCACACCTACCTGCTCAACATGATTCCGAGCCCGAAGGTGCTCATCAAGGCATTCGAAGACGTCAAACCGACCGTCATCTTCACCGTGCCGTTAATCCTCGAAAAAATCTACAAGAAACAACTGCAGCCGGCACTTTCGACCAAAGGAATGCGGTTGGCGCTCAGCATACCGGTGCTCGACTCGCGCATCTACAGCAGTGTCGGCAGCAAACTGACCGACGCTTTCGGCGGCGAGTTCAAGGAAGTGATTATCGGAGGGGCACCGATGAGCAAAGAGGTCGAAGACCTGCTCCGCCGCATCGGTTTCCGCTTTACCATCGGCTACGGCATGACCGAGTGCGCACCGCTCATCGCCTACGCCCCGCACAACGAGTTCAAGCCTTACTCGGCCGGCAAAGTGCTGGAGCAGATGCAGGTAAAGATCGACTCGCCCGACCCCGAAAATGTGGTGGGCGAAATCCTGGTCCGCGGCGAAAACGTGATGGACGGCTATTACAAGAACCCCGAAGCCACCGAAAAAGTCTTCGACAAAGACGGCTGGATGCACACCGGCGACCTCGGCACCATGGACAAAGACGGGTTTATCTTTATCAAAGGGCGTTGCAAGAGCATGATTCTCGGTCCGAACGGACAGAACATCTATCCCGAAGAGATCGAAAACAAGCTCAACAACCTGCCCTTTGTCATGGAAAGCCTGGTCATTGAGCGCGAAGGCAAACTCTACGGTCTGGTCTATCCGGATTACACCGCCGCCGACGAATCGCACCTGACCGAAGAAGACCTCAAACTGGTCATGGAGGAAAACCGCCAGACGCTGAATTCGATGGTCGGCTCATACGAGGGATTGACCAAGATTTCGCTGTACCCGACCGAGTTTGAGAAGACTCCGAAACGCAGTATTAAGCGATATTTGTACATAAATTTGCCTTTTTAGGTAAAATGTTAATTTATTTAACATAATTTAACAATAAAGTCCGAATCAAAGTGGTCGCCTTATTAAAATTTTAGATACCTTTGCATTAACATTTACAGCGAACACTATCATTGTTTAATTTTAAATATACAAAAATGAAAAAGTTAGTATTGTTTTTTGCTACCGTAGTAGCCGTATCGTTGGCAGCTTGCAACTGCTGCAACAAAGAAGCTGAAGAAGCTACTGAAGAAGTTGAAGCCACTGTTGAAGCTGTTGCTGACTCGGTTGAAGCCGCAGTTGAAGAAGTTGCTGCTGAAGCTGTTGAAGCTGTTGCCGAATAATCTACGGTACAACTCAAAAATAAAATCCGTTAAGCGATTAACGGATTTTTTTTATGTCCTTAGCCCAATCCCCGTCCGCCATGATCCAACGCATCCAAACCCTCTACCTGCTGGCCGTCACCGTACTCGCCACCGTTTTTTGCTTTTTCGCCTTCGCCCAGGTCGAATCTTCGCCGGTCGTGTTTAGCACCGCAGGCGCCCTGCACTGCACCTGGCTGATTCCGTCGGCCATTCTCAGCATCCTGATTCCGGCCATCAGCTTTGGCAGCATCTTTCTGTACCGCCGCCGCATTCTGCAAATGCGCCTCATCAGTTTCGAGATGATCCTCACCGCGCTGATGTACCTGGCCGACATCGTCGTGCTCGTGGTGGTACACCGCACCGCTCCCGAAGCCGCGATTCACATCACCTGGATGTGTACCATCCCGCCGACCAACCTCATTCTCAGTTATTTGGCCATCCGACGCATCGCCATGGACGAAGCGTTGGTACAGGCAGCCGACCGCCTGCGCTAAAAGCGCCGGCCGCCTCGTTTTTTTGTTGGATTTCGGCAACTTAATTCAGCAAAAATGATTACCTTTGCCGTCTTGACAGAGGGGTGGAATTTTTGTGCCGCCCCCAAGCGTTCGAATATTAGAAGAAACCAACCGATATGAGTAAAAAATTTGCCGAATACAACCGGTTCGACTTGTCCGAAATCGGAAAGCAAGTGCAAGCAGCGTGGGAAGAAAACGACATTTTCCACAAAAGTATTTCGACGCGCGAAGGCCATCCCGCCTTTGTGTTTTACGAAGGCCCCCCTTCGGCTAACGGCAAACCCGGCATCCACCATGTGATGGCCCGCACCATCAAGGACCTGTTCCTGCGTTACAAAACCATGAAGGGCTACAAGGTGCTGCGCAAAGCCGGATGGGACACCCACGGCCTGCCGGTCGAACTCGGCGTGGAGAAAACGCTCGGCATCACCAAAGAAGACATCGGCAAAACCATTTCGGTCGAAGACTACAACGCCACCTGCCGCCGCGACGTGATGAAATTCACGAAAGAATGGGAAAACCTGACCCGGCAGATGGGCTACTGGGTGGATTTGGAACACCCGTACATCACCTACAAAAACTCGTACATCGAGTCGTGCTGGTGGCTGCTCAAAAACCTCTACCAACAAGGGCTGCTGTACAAGGGCTACACCATTCAGCCGTACTCGCCAGCTGCCGGCAGCGGACTGAGCTCGCACGAATTGAACCAACCGGGTTGCTACCGCGATGTCAAAGACACCACGGTGACGGCTCAATTCAAGGTTAAGGGCGAAAAGGACCTCTATATCCTGGCCTGGACGACCACTCCCTGGACCCTGACTTCGAACACCGCCCTCTGCGTGGGCCCCAACATCGACTACGTCCGGGTGGCCACCGAAAACCCCTACACGCACACGCCGTGCGAGGTCATTGTGGCAGCCGCCCGTTTCCAAGCCTATTTCAAAGACATGGAATGTCCGAAAGAAACCTTCAAGGGCTCGACCCTGGTCGGCTTGGAATACGAACCGCTCATCCCGTTCTTCAGCCCGATTGAGCCGGGCGCCTTCCGCGTCATCGGCGGCGACTACGTCACGACCGAAGACGGTACCGGCATCGTACACATCGCCCCCACCTTTGGTGCCGACGACGCCCGCGTGGCCAAAGCCGCCGGCATCCCGCCCATGCAGCTGGTCGATAAAAACGGCAACCTGCGTCCGCTCGTCGATTTGCAGGGACGCTTCTTCCGTCTGGAAGACATCGATGCCGACTACCTGGCCAAGCACGTCGATGTGGAGGCC
>JAGCZK010000196.1 GCA_017960065.1 Paludibacteraceae bacterium | reverse complement strand
CTGCTCGAGAAAAAGGCAGCCTACCTCAACACGGGTGTATGGGCCAAGAAAGCCTTGAAAGAGGCCAAAGGTTTCGGCGAAGCTGTTGAAGTTGCTTCTTCGGCCGACAAAAACTTCAACTACATTCCCAAAGGCTGGACGATTCCCGCCGATGCCGATTACTTCCACATCACGACCAACAACACCATCTACGGCACCGAAATACGCGAAGACTTCGATTCGCCCGTACACCTGGTGGCCGACATGTCGTCCGACATCTTCTCGCGTCCGGTCGATGTAAGCAAGTACGCCATCATCTACGGCGGCGCCCAGAAGAACCTGGCTCCCGCCGGCGTCACCTTTGTCATCATCCGCAACGATGTGCTCGGCAAGGTTAGCCGCTACATCCCCACCATGCTCAACTACCAAACGCACATCGACAACGGCTCGATGTTCAATACGCCTCCCGTATTGCCCATCTACACCGCTTTGTTGAACCTGCGCTACCTCAAAGCCAACGGTGGTTTGGCCGCCATGGAGAAGAAAAACATCGCCAAGGCCGACTTGCTCTACAACTACTTGGACAACAGCAAGATGTTTACTGCCACCGTTCCCAACAAGGAAGACCGTTCGCGCATGAACATCTGCTTTGTAATGAGAGACGCCTACAAAGACAAAGAGGAAGAATTCTTGAAATTCGCCACCGGCAAGGGTATGGTCGGCATCAAGGGCCACCGTCTGGTTGGCGGTTTCCGCGCTTCGTGCTACAACGCACTGCCGATTGAGAGCGTACAAGCCCTGATCGACTGCATGGCTGAATTCGAAAAACAAAACGCTTGATTATGAAAGTTTTAGTTGCAACTGAAAAACCCTTTGCCAAGGTAGCCATCGACGGCATCAAGGCAGAGATCGACAAAGCCGGTTACGATTTGGCTTTGTTGGAAAAATACACCGACAAAAAACAATTGCTGGAGGCTGTCGCTGATGCCGACGCCGTGATTATCCGCAGCGATATCATCGACGAAGAGGTGTTCAACGCCGCCAAAAACCTAAAAATCGTTGTTCGCGCCGGTGCCGGTTACGACAATGTCGATCTCAACGCCGCCACCAAAGCCGGTGTCTGCGTGATGAACACGCCGGGTCAAAACGCCAACGCCGTTGCCGAATTGGCACTGGGTCTGATGGTGTACGGTGTACGTAACCTGTACAACGGTACTTCGGGCACCGAGCTGATGGGCAAAAAACTGGGTATCCACGCCTACGGCAACGTTGGTCGCAACGTCGCCCGCATCGCCAAAGGCTTTGGCATGGAAATCTTCGCCTACGACGCCTACTGCCCCAAAGAAGTCATCGAAAAAGACGGTGTAACCGCCCTGAACTCGGTGGAAGAGCTCTACTCGACCTGCCAGTTCGTTTCGTTGCACATTCCGGCTACCGCCGAAACCAAAAATTCGATTAACTACGCGCTGTTGAACAAAATGCCCAAAAACGCCTTCTTGTTGAACACTGCCCGCAAAGAAGTCATCAACGAAGAGGAGTTGATCAAATTGATGGAAGAACGCACCGACTTCAAGTACCTGACCGACATTATGCCGGTTAACAACGACAAGTTTGCCGAAAAATTCGCCGGACGCTACTTTGCCACTCCCAAAAAGATGGGCGCCCAAACCGCCGAAGCCAACATCAATGCTGGCATCGCCGCCGCCAAACAGATTGTGGACTTCATCAAGAACGGCGTACAAAAATTCCGCGTCAACAAGTAATTGTTTCCATAACACGCAAAAAAAGGAGAACCAAACGGTTCTCCTTTTTTTGTGCATAAACGCGAAGGGATCAAATCTCCTCCACGGCTTTGGGGTCGGGACCGTACTGGTTGTCGCCGTGGTCGCCCTCTGATGCCAACAAGTACAAGTAATAGATTGTGCCAATAAACAGAATTAAGTTGATCAGTATCCACCAGCCACTATGGTTGGTATCGTGCAAGCGACGCACAGCCACGGCCAATCGCGGAATGAAGACCACTATGGCAATGATACCAAGCAAAATGGCCAAGGCCTCGTTTTGCCATGCGTACTGGTTCATGTACGACAACAGCGTCAACGGCAGCAAAAACAAGAAAAAATACCAAAACTCGGCACGGCGGGCACGGCCCGAAAATGTGGCATACTTGCGGAAACAGATTTTTACATACTCCATCATAAGGCTTTGAAATTTAATTAGTGATTGATTTTGGTATAGTAATAATAATCGTTGAGAAACTGCAACAAAAACTCACGCCCCCGCAGCTGCGAATGCAAGCCGTGGCGCTCCATCAGGCGCGAAGCCAGTTCCTGGGGCACAATGGCGCTTTGACGGTTGTAGAGGCAGTCGCGGGTCAGCTCCAATTGGCGCTCCGTGGGCTCGAACTGCGGCAATTGCGGCTGGTAGCCCGGCTGGGCATAGCGGTAATCCTCCTGAAGGTTGACACGCAATTCGCGCTTGCGGGGATCGAGCACCACATAGGTGTCGGCCGCCATGTCGCCGATACGCTGGTGGCGGCGGTTGATGAGCACAATGGCCGGAATGGCATGAAAAAGCCCGTCATCGACAATCAACAACACCCAACGCAACATGCACTGCAAAAAGGTGGGAGGCGTGCCGTCGGACGACACCACGCGGATGCGCATCAGCATTTTGCCCAAGGTGCGGCCCTTGAAGAAAAATTCCATCCAAAGTTGAAAGGTCGAAAACACCCCGGCCATGACAACCGCCAACAAGGCGTTCATGTCAGCGTGGAAGAGATTGAGATCCAACAACTCCACAAACAAAACAACAAACATACCCCAAACCACCACCCAGTCGATCAAACGGGCCGCGATGCGGGTTTCGGCCCGGGCCGGATGGATCGAGACCTTGACATACTGGCCGGTCGTGATTTCGATATGTTCCTTGATTTTGGGGGATGCCACGGATGCAGACAATGATTTTCTTGTTTTTGACTTGGCAAAAGTAAAGATTTTTTTTCGTATTTTTGCCGACCAAGAACGATTTTTATGACCGAACCGGCCTTTGTCCGCCTCAACCAGGAGAAATGGCAGCGTTACCAGGAGGAAGCCTCGCTCTCCGGCCCGCTGAAAACCGACACGCTGATTGCCAACTATCAGGACGTGATGGCCGACTGCGCCTACGCACAAAGCCAGTTTCCCGGCTCGCGCGTAAGCACCTACCTCAACCAACTTTCGACCACCTATTATAAGGCCATCTACGACAAACGCCGTCTCGACTGGCGCAGGCCGCTGCGGTTTTTCTTTCACGACGTGCCGCTGGAAGTGGCCGCCTACCGCAAAACCATCAACATCACCTGCCTGATATTCTGCCTGCTGGTGGCCGCCGGCTGCATCTCGGGCATTCAAGACGAAGAGAACATCGTCAAAACCTTGGGCTCGGGTTATGTGGAGATGACCCTGCGCAACATCAAGCAAGGCAAACCGACCGATGTGTACAGTCACGGATCGGAAACCAGCTCCTTTTTGAGTATTGTCTGGAACAACCTGCGCGTGGACCTCATAACCTATGCCTACGGCATCGTTCCCATTCTCGGCCCGCTTTATATCATGAAAGTCAACGGCATCATGCTTGGACAGTTTCAAACCCTGTTCTTTTTGAAAGGGGTGGGACTGCAATCCATGACCGCCATTTGGATACACGGAACCCTGGAAATGGGGGCCTGCGTCATGGCTTGTGCCGCCGCCATGATATTCGGATTGGGATGGGTTTTCCCCGGGACACGCTCGCGACGCCAGGCCCTTATGGATTCGGCCAAAAGCAGTATCCGAATCTTTGTTTCGGTATTGCCGCTGACCTTTACCGCCGCCATATTCGAAGGCTTCACCACCCGCCACACCGAATATCCGCTGGCCATCAAGCTTGGCATTATTTTCGGCAGCCTGCTGCTGCTTGTTTACTATTACGGAATTCTTCCCTACCGAGTCAGCCATAAAAAATGAAAAGACTGTTCCTGTTTCTGTTTTTGCTGACTGCCAGCCTGCCGTCGGTTGCGGACACCGAGGCGTTTCACCAGACCATCGAGCGCTACCGCCAGGCACCTGTCTCCCAATATGAGCCTTCAGGAAAAATGACGCCATACAAAAAGAATAATTGGAATTGGAAATGGAACACGGGACGATGGCGCATTCCCGACTTTCCGGCAAACACCTTTCTGAACATCATTTTCGGTTTGATCGCAGCTAGCGTCCTTATTGGACTGGGCTGTTATCTGGCCCCCGTCATCCGCCAGAAATTGAAGAAACCCAAAGACTCAGGCACCAGTGGCGACAAACCGCTGGACGTTCCGGAAATTTCGTACTGGGACTCGATGCGACGGCTGGCCGGACAAGGGGATTACAGCAATGCCATTTTCGAAGGCTACCGCCTGCTGCTCAACTGGGCCGACAGCAACCACCTGGTCCGGCTGACCACCAGTGGCACGCCCATAGAGTATTACCTGGAGTTTCCCGACAACGAATTCAAGCCCGACATCGCCCGGCTGACGCGTCTGATGCTCACGGTGCGTTACGGCAACCGGGAGGTCTCCGCCGAAGATTACAACGAATTTGAAACCATTATCCGCCAATTGTCGCAACGATGAAAAGAGCCCTCTCATACGTCCTGCTGCTGTTGATTCTCACCGCTTGCGACTCAACGGTCAATTGGAACCCCAAAGGCACCGAAACGGCATTTTCTCCGTTTAACGTCTCCATTTTCTGCGAGGCCCTCGACAGCGCCGGATACGAAGTACGACACCTTTCGAATGTCTATAACAAGGACTTGTATTTTGACGAACCCGAGAAGACCCTGATTATCTGGCGTTTTGGTGGAGATTCGGTACCTACCGACCGGCACCTGCAATGGATGGACGAACTTTACCAAGAGGGCTACTCCATTTTGATTGCCACCGACAGTTTCCCCGGAATGATTACCGAAGGCCCACGGTTTTGCATCGACTCACTGGTGGCCGAGACCGAAAAATACGGAGAGTTTCATCGTATGCGCGACTTGAGTAATTTGGGAACCTTCCCATACGTTTTGTGCTCTGCCGGCGGAATCACCCGTTTCGCGTTTGAAAAAATACCGACTGTTGCACACGACACCTTGTTAACGTTAACAGACGTTTCTTGGACAGAAGGGAATCACGGCATTATCACAATATTCAACGAAAACAGGAAGATCGGTATCTGCACCACTCCACTACTATTTACCAACTATGGAATTTTGTACGATCACGACTTTAGTGAGAATTTGCTGGAGAATTTGTTCCAGGAGCAATATCCTGACATCCGGAACATCCTATACCTGACGACTGTCGAAAGCCAGCAGGTGCTATACGACTGCCACTACAAGAACCGGAAAGCCGATGACCGTTACCCGGTGAAATACGAAAAAACCACCAGCGGCAGGCGAAATCTGGTCAAGCGGACGATCCACATACTGGAGGCCGTACTTTTTGTTCTGTTCCTGCTTTTCTTCTCCCGCCGGCGCCAACGCATGATTCCTGTCATCGAAGCCCCCCGCAACCGGACCTTGGACTTTGCCCGACAGGCGGCCACGGTGTACCTCGAAAACCAGGACTATCCGAGCATCCTGCGCCGGTACAAGGCCGTCCTTCAAAACGAGGCGCTCAACCGGGCACACATCCGATTGTCGAGCACCGACACCACCGACGAAGACATGCACCGGTTGTCGGACTGCACCGGTATCCCCGAGCGGAAACTGCGCTGGACCCTCGAGTGCATCGATGGTGAAATCACCGGCTCGCGCGAACTGACACTCGAGAACCTGATTACCCGAATCAACGAAATCCAATCGATTATAAACAAACTAAAAGAATAACTATGGAAGAAAGAACTGAAGAAGTGCTGGAAAGCACCAACCGGCTCGAAGCCATTGCCGCAATGCGTCAGTGCATCGGCTCGGTGATTGCCGGGCAACAGCAGATGGTCGATTTGCTGCTGACCGCCATTCTGACCGGAGGACACGTGCTGATCGAAGGCGTGCCCGGAGTGGCCAAGACCCTGACGGCCCGTTTGATTTCCAAACTCATCAAGGCCGATTTTTCGCGGGTGCAGTTCACCTCCGACCTGATGCCTTCGGATTTGTTGGGAACCAATGTGTTCAACATGGGCACCCACGCATTTGAATTCCACAAAGGACCGGTTTTTGCCGACATTGTGCTGACCGACGAAATCAACCGTGCTCCGGCCAAAACCCAGTCGGCCCTTTTTGAAGTGATGGAAGAAAAACAGGTGACCATCGACGGCGTGCGCTACCCGATGAGCGACCTGTACACCATCATCGCCACCCAAAACCCGATTGAGCAGGAAGGCACTTACCGCCTGCCCGAAGCGCAGCTCGACCGTTTTCTGTTCAAGATTGAAGTCGGCTACCCCAATGCCGAAGAAGAACTGCGCATCCTGCAGTCGCACAATAGCGACTCCGCCTTCACCAAACTCGAAAACATCCGACCGCTGACCGACATCGGCCAGATGCTCGAGTTGCGCCGCAAGGCCGCACAAGTCTTTATCGACGAAAAAATGATGCAGTACATCATCCGGCTCATCCAGCAAACCCGCACGCACGGACAACTCTACTTAGGAGCCTCGCCCCGGGCATCGATCGCCCTGCTGCAGGCCTCGAAGGCCTACGCCATCTTGCAGGGACGCGACTTTGTCATCGCCGACGACATCAAGTTGCTGGCCAAGCCGATTCTCTGCCACCGCATCCAGCTGACCGCCGAAGCGGAGATGGAAGGCGTGACCATCGAAAACGTCATTCGCGAAATCGTCGAAAAAACCGAAAACATCTGCTAACATGTTCTTGGGGAAACGCACCGTATATCTGCTAATCGCCATCGTGGCCATCTGCGCTGTCGGGTGGCTCTGGCTGGCCTTCCTGTACATCGGGCTGGGCCTGCTCGGGCTGTTGGTGTTTGCGGTGGTCGCCGACCTGCTCCGGCTGACTTTTGCCGACCCCCAGCTCGTTGCGACCCGCGAGTTGTCGGACCGTTTTTCCAACGGCGACCCCAACCCCGTATGCATCCGCATCAGCAGCCAAAACGGCCGGACCTGCCGCCTGCAGGTGTACGACGAGATTCCGCCCGAATTTCAGGTGCGCGACTTGGAGTGGGACGTGGAGATTGCCGCCGACCGCGAAACCGTCATCCGCTACACGCTGACCCCGACCCGTCGCGGCAGTTACGGGTTCGGTCTGATTCACGCCTACCTGTACAGCCCCTGGAAACTGATGCAGCGCCACTACAAGCTGGGCGAGCCGATGCAGACGCACGTTTACCCCTCGTTTTTCTACCTCAAGCAACTCGAAAAGCTGTCGGTCGACAACTACCGGCGCGAGTTTGGCATCCATTCGGTCCGCCGCATCGGCAATAACCGTGAGTTTGAGGAAATCAAGGAATACGTCAAGGGCGACGACTACCGCACCATTAACTGGAAGGCCACGGCCCGACGCGACCTGCTGCTATGCAACGTCTATGCCGACGAGCAGTCGCAATGCGTCTATTCGATGATTGACAAGGGCCGCGGCATGCAGCACAGTTTCAACGGCATGACCTTGCTCGACTATGCGATAAACGCCAGCATCTGCCTGTCGTACACCGTCTTGCGCCACGGCGACCTGGTCGGACTCATCAGTTTCAATTGGCAAATCGACCAGCTGATGCTGGCCGACAAGCGGCACTTCACGATGAAGCGCCTGCAGGAAATGCTTCACAACGAAGACTCGACCTTTCTGCAAAGCGACTACAACGCCTTGTACGAATGTGTCCGCCACCGGATTACCCGCCGCAGCCTGCTGATTCTCTACACCACGTTCGACACGCTCGCCGGCCTCAAACGCGAGTTGCCCTACCTGCGCAAACTGGCACAAGGGCATGTGCTGCTCGTAGTTTTCTTCCGCGACCGGGATTTGGAAGGCTTCGAATCGCAAGCCGACAACCGGGCGACGCGAGCCACCGAAAACGCTTTGGCGGCAAGCTTGGCCTTCGAAAAGCAACTGGTGGCGCAAGCCCTGCAGCAGCACGGCATCCAGACCCTGCTCACCACGCCCGAAAAATTGCGCGAAAGCCTGGTCAACAAATACTTGGAGCTGAAACGCCGGAATTTGTTGTAAATCCCGATTTTTTGGGCTATATTTGTTCTCCGAAATCATTTGAATATGAAAAGAATCACCTACTGCCTGCTCGCGGCACTGATTATGCTGGCCGCCTGTTCTCCGAAAAATAACAAAACCTACGTCATGACGGCGCAAGACATTCTGGGCAATCCCGACTACCAGGCCATGTCGTACGGCGGCTACCGTGCGGTTACGCGCGACACCGTCCCCACCGTCGAGGACATCAAAGAGGATTTGCGCATTTTGTCGGCGCTCGGCGTGCGCCTGATCCGCACCTACGACACCGGTGGCGGCCAGACGCCCAACCTGCTCAAAGCCATCAGCAGCCTGCAAAAGGAAGATCCGAATTTTGAGATGTACCTGATGCTGGGCACCTGGATTGAGTGCCGCAACGCCCAGACCGATTCGGTCGACCATACGGGCGAGAACCTCGCCGGCAACACCGCCGAGATTGAGCGTGCCGTCGAAATGGCCAACGCCTACCCCAACATCGTCAAGATGATTGCCGTGGGCAACGAAGCCATGGTTCACTGGGCGCAATCGTACTGCGTTGACACCAAGGTGATTTTGAAATGGGTCAACTATCTGCAAGACAAAAAGAAAAACGGCGAGCTGCCGGCGTCGCTCTGGATCACCTCGTCCGACAACTTTGCCGCCTGGGGCGGAGGTGGCGACGAATACCACACCGAAGACCTGACCGCACTCATGCAGGCGGTTGACTTTATTTCGGTGCACACCTATCCTTTCCACGACTCCTACTACAACCCGACCTACTGGCTGGCCCCGCAAGAAGATAAGGGTCTGTCGGACCGCCAGCGCGCCGACCGCGCCGTCGATCGCGCCGTCGAATACGCCATGAGCCAATACCAGGGCGTTGTGGACTACATGCACCGCCTGAACATCAACAAGCCCGTACACATCGGCGAAACCGGCTGGGCCACCCAAGACGGACCTTCGAAGAGCAACAACCACTCGGCCGACACTTTTTTGGCCTCGTACCCCCTGCTCGACGAAGACGGGTCGATGTACGGAATCAACGGTTCGGGGGCTGCCGACGAATACAAGGAGAAACGCTATTACGACCAATTGCGAAACATCACCAACCGCAAAGGCATCAGCGTGTTCTATTTCGAAATCTTTGACGAACCCTGGAAAGACAAGACGAACGCCATGGGTTCAGAAAACCACTTCGGTCTGATCGACAACCAAGGGCAGGCCAAGTATGTGCTGTGGGACGCTGTGGACAAAGGCCGCTTCGAGGGCCTGACCCGCGGTGGCAAGCCGATCACCAAAACCTACAACGGTGACGAAACGGCGGTCATCGACGCCATTTTCGACATTCCCGACAAAAAATAAGCACCTCCGCTGACAATTTATAAAGGCTTCCAACCATATTGGGAGCCTTTTTTATGCCCCAACCCCTCCTTTTTCACTGCCCCGCAACTCCAGCCTGCTTCCAATTCGAAAGCAGAAGCGGGTATTTTTCTGTCAAACTGACAGCAAATTATTATACAACATATCATTCTGTTATACAAAATATTATTTTACTATCATTATGCTACGCCTTTAATATTTTTCGTGTCAAAAATTCATAATTTTGCCTTTGAAGATTACAAAATGTTTCATTTAAAAACAAAAAGGTATGAAAAAGATTGAAGCGATTATCAGAAAGACCAAATTCGATGAGCTGAAAGAGGCCCTGCTGGCTTCGGACATCGACTGGTTCGAGTACCACGACGTGCATGGCATCGGCCAAAGACGCCAAGAGCGCATCTACCGTGGCGTCCAGTACTCGACCGACGTGATTGAACGGGTAGCCATCACCATTGTATGCCGCGACATTATCGCCCAGCCCACCATCCAGGTAATTCTGAAAGTCGCCAATACTGGCGAGGTCGGCGACGGACGAATCTTTTTGAGCGACATTATTGACACCTATTCGATACGCACCGGCGAAAACGGCGACAGCGTACTGAAAGACAAAAAATAACACTTAAACACTTACGATTATGGACGAATTAGCATTATCACTCGATACGGTATGGATGTTGTTGGCAGCCATGCTGGTTTTTTGGATGCAACCGGGCTTTGCCCTCTGTGAAGCGGGATTTACCCGCGGCAAGAACACGGCCAACATCCTGATGAAGAACTTTGTGGACTTCATGTTCGGTTCGCTGCTGTTTTACTTTGTCGGCTTCGGCTTTATGTTCGGCTCCGAAGGCAGCGGCTTTATCGGAGCGCCCAACTGGGGCGACCTCAGTTTTTACAAAGGCGGACTGCCCGTCGAAGGCTTTTTGATTTTCGAAACGGTCTTCTGCGCCACCGCGGCCACCATCGTCAGCGGTGCCATGACCGAACGGACCAAATTCTCGATGTACCTGGTCTATAGCGCGGTCATCTCGCTGTTCATCTACCCCATCGAAGGACACTGGACCTGGGGCGGCGGATGGCTCTGCAACGATGCGGCCGACTCGTTTATGATGCGTCACTTCGGAGAGGTCTTTCACGACTTCGCCGGCTCGGCCATCGTACACAGTGTCGGAGGCGTACTGGCCCTGATTGGTGCCATCGTGCTTGGCCCGCGTCGCGGCAAATACGGCAAAGACGGCAAAAGCCGCGCCATTCCCGGTCACAACCTGACGTTGGCATCGCTCGGCGTATTCATCCTTTGGTTGGGATGGTTCGGATTCAACCCGGGTTCGCAGCTGGCCGCTTCGGGCGAAGTGAACCGCGTAGCTATCTCGCACGTGTTCCTCACCACCAACCTGGCTGCTGTTGCCGGTGGTACCGCCACGCTGTTCCTCACTTGGATAAAATACGGCAAGCCTTCGCTTTCGCTGACGCTCAACGGCGTATTGGCCGGATTGGTGGGCATCACGGCAGGCTGCGACCTGGTATCGCCCCTCGGAGCGGTCATTATCGGCCTGATCTGCGGCATCGTGCTGGTGTATGCCATTGAGTTTATCGATCACCGCCTGCACATCGACGATCCTGTCGGTGCCTCGAGCGTACACGGCGTATGCGGCATCCTCGGCACCCTGCTCACCGGCCTGCTTTCCACCTCGAGCGGTTTGCTGTACGGCCACGGATGGTCGCTGCTCGGAGCTCAAAGCTTCGGCGTCCTGGTCATCGACCTTTGGGCTGCCGGCTGCGGTATCCTCCTGTTCTACGGAATCAAAAAACTGCACGGCATCCGCGTGGACGCCCGCATCGAAGATGAAGGCCTCGACGTTTACGAGCACGGCGAAAGTTGTTACAACTAAAAACTAAAAACTAAAAACTTAAAACCATGAAAACATTACGAATGATACGGTGCGCCCTTTTGGGCGCGCTCCTGGGCGCTGCACCCTTTTGCGCAGCACAAGACAAGGCCGAGCCCCTGCTCGGTGGTGATATCGTCAGCCGCTACATCTGGCGCGGCATGGATGCCGGTAGCGCGGCCATCCAACCATTCGTCGGAGTGGAATACAAAGGGCTGAGCGTCAGCGCCTGGGGCAGCTACGGATTTGCCAACGCCGACGATGTCAAGGAGTTCGACCTGACGGTCAGCTACACCATCAAAGGGTTCAACATCGGCATCACCGACTATTGGTTCAGCGAGGGGCTCGACCCCGAGGGCCGGTACTTCAAGTACGACGCCCATGGCACCAACCATGTGTTTGAAGCCAACATCGGCTACGATTTCAAGTATGTCGTCCTGCACTGGTACACCAACTTCGCCGGCAACGACGGCACCAACAAGGACGGAAAACGCGCCTACAGCAGCTATTTCGAAATCTCAGCCCCCTTCAGCGCCGCCCATGTGGATTGGACCGCCACGCTCGGAATGGTTCCGTACGGGACCGACTTTTACGGAACCAAGGGCTTTGCCGTCACGAATGTCGCGCTAAAAGCGTCGTACGACGTGCATATCAACGATGCGTTTTCGTTTCCGATTTATGCACAAGTCATTGCCAACCCGTGCTCGCAAAGAGCCTACCTGGTTTTCGGACTGACCTTGCAGATGTAAGCACTTCTTCATTCAGTTTTTTTCTTCAAGATCCGCACTTCCGGCATTTTACCGGGGGTGCGGAATGTTTTTGTCGAAATTATTTTCTTTAGTTTGCTTGGATTGAAAAATTATTCGTATATTTGCACCGCTTTTAGGAAAGTTGCCTGAGTGGTCGATAGGGCCGCACTCGAAATGCGGTGTACGGGTAACCGTACCGGGGGTTCGAATCCCTCACTTTCCGCAAAACGAAAAAAAGAAACGGACATCAAGTTTACTTGAATGTCCGTTTCCTTTTTTTGTTTTGCATTGCCCCGCCGCAGGCGGGCAGGGATGCGCGAGCGAAGGCGAGCGAATCCCGGAAAGTGAACAACATTCGTTGTTCCTTTTTTTGTTTTTAGAGACGTCTTGAACTTGTTCTAAAGACGGTTATGAAAACAAAAAAGAAAAAAGTTTTTTTCTTTTTTTCTTGCAAGGACGCCTGCAGCAGCACAAGGGATCACGAAGTAATCCCGTCCGTTTCCTTTTTTTTGTTTTGCATTGCCCCGCCGCATCTTCACTCTCGCGTCCACAGCACCGGATCATTGCGCTTGAGATTGTAATGCAAGTCGATATCGACAAACTCCCAAAAGTCAATCCCATTCACTGTAACAGGTTCAATACGCATGGCATAATCAGATTCTTTCACATAGACCTCTGGTGACACCAGGCAACTACCATAATGGCGAATAAGCAACAAAGATCCTCCGCTGGAACTTCTTATCTGAAAAGGAGAATCAATTATTGATTCAAACAAATCAAAAACCAACAATCCCCTTTCAAATCCAACTTGAAACAATCTGCTTCCTATTGGTCCGTTAACAATCGTCTCCAAAAAAGATTGTTTCATCAAAACAGAAGAACGATTCAACGAGTGTTCTTCTACAAAATCCTGCATAAGTTTTCCCAAATCTATATATCCTTGGGGAATTAACACTTCTTCCATAACAATAAATTTTTGCCAGAACGACTCTTTCTATACACCATCCGCCACCAACAGTATTGAATCGTCTGATCCTAACCATATTTGATTATAAATATAATAAAAATATTTACTACGCAAATATTGCGGTCATTTTTTACACTTTTTACCGCAGATTTTACGGTTATTTTCATCAAAACCCCATCACACACAAACGAAAGCCGGTATCGCTTCCGCGACACCGGCCCTCCATTTTATGAAAAAACGTGCTATTTCATTTATTTCACCGAAACCTTAATCACTTGTTTGGCTCCGTCGCTCTCGACACACAGCAGGTACATGCCGCCGCTGAGCGAGCCGAGGCTCAAACGGTTCACCCCTTGTTGCAGGCTAGCAGCCAGCATCGTACGGCCGTCCATCGACAGCACGCGCGCATTGGCGTCGGCCGAAGCATTGACATACAACAGGTCGGTCGTCGGATTCGGGAACACCTGTACCGTGAACAACTGGGCGGCAGCGGCATCCTCCTGAGCCTCTTCGATCGAGGTGGGGTTCGAGCGGTAAAGCTTGTCATAGACGATGTTGGTCATGGTCTTGGAGCCGTTGAGGTCATCGCCCGAGATCTCCCAGACGATAATGCCGCCATATCCATTGTCGAGTACAAAGTCGCAGCGCGCACCCAAGGAGCGTTCGTCCTCGTAGGTCAGGAATCCGCCGTCGCTCGGACGATAGAGGTAGGGCACCATCGACACCTCGTCGAAGTGCTTCTGCCAACCGTCGTTATTCTCCAAGGTCTTGACATACCACCAGGGGAACTGTCCACCGGGAGCCGGCGTCGCGGTGTCGTCCCATGTGCCGCGAATATAGCCCGTTGCGTTTTGGAACAAGCCGTCACCGTTGGGGCCGGCGGCAGCGCCACCCCATCCGCGGGAGTACCAGGGCGAACCCACCGTCAACTTCGACTTGGCCACACCGCACGACACAAAGAAATCGCAAGCGTCCTTGGCGTTGAACTTCTTCTCCACCGCCGTCGGTGCCGGATCGTTGGGATTCGGGTAGATGGCCGCATGGTGGTTCGTAGTGCGCTCGAATGCGCCGTGGGCATCGTAGCTCATCAGGTTGATGATATCGACATAGGGAGCGTAATCGCCGGGGTTGGCACCTTGGGCAATCGTGTTTTGGTTAATCGAAGCCGCAATGGTGACCAGTTTGTCGGACAAACCGTTGGTGTCAAATGCCTGACGCATTTCGCGAAGCAGCGCCACATAGTTGGCGGCATCTTCGGGACCGCCCGGGCAGCCCTTGTCTGCACCATCGTTGGGATCGGCCGCACGGTCCACACCGGGATACTCCCAGTCAATGTCAATACCGTCAAGGAAGGGATACTGCTGCAGATAAGCCACACAGCTGTTGATAAAGGTGGCACGGCCCTGTGCCGTCAGCGCCATGGCATGGAAATTGTTGCCACGGGTCCAACCGCCTACCGAGATCAACACCTTCACCGAAGGATACTGGCTCTTGTAGTACTTGTACTCGCCCAGGTGACCGGCCAAGCGGTTGGGGTTGTCCCAGCCTTCGGAATGGTCGAAGCCCTTCTGCAGATCGGCCCATTCGTCGGTGGTCTGCAGGGTGAACGAGTTGGAAACCTCGTAGAAGGCATGGTTAATGTGCGTCACATTGTCCCAAGGCATCATGCCGACCGAAATGTTGAGGTGGGCCGGGTTGTAGGTACCCCAGTTCGGGAAATAGACCACAAACTTCTTGCCGTTTTCGTAATCGATGCCGGTATCGGGGTTGTTGTTGCCCCCCTCGTTGCCGCCTTCATTGCCGCCGCCATTGCCGCCTTGGCCGCAATTGTATTGGAACTCCCATTGGGTGGGCGTTACATCGGGAGCGGCTCCTGCCGTTGTCCACCATACCAGGCACTTATAGACCTTGCCGTTGTACGACACCAGTTCGCCCGGTGTCTGGTAGTTGCTGGCCGGATTCCAAGCCGGAACGGTACAATCGCCGCCTTCGTTACCGCCTTCGTTGCCACCCTCATTACCACCTTGGTTCTGAGCCTCAAGCGTGGTAAAGCTGCCGGTGGCCTTGGCCGATTTGTTGCCGGCCGCATCGTAGGCTTCGACCGAAATCGAATAGGTGGTCGAGGCCGTCAGGCCCGTCACCGTATACGAAGTGCTATTGGTAGAACCCACCACGGCACCGCCGACATAGATACGGTAGCCGCGTACGCCGACATTGTCGGTCGAGGCGTTCCAGGTCAAAGCGACCGAAGTTTCGGCAGGCGTTCCGCCCAGATTGGACGGAGCCGAAGGAGCCTCCGTATCGGACGGAGTTTCGTCACAGTTCACCAATTCGTTGCCGATTTGTTCGTAATAGGCACTGATTCCGTTGGCCAACGCATAGCTGTTGGCGCAGTCCCAGTTGACCGACCAGGTCATCAATCCGCGGAAGTTGGGATAGGTGCGACGGGTCGTATAGTTCATACCCGCCGATTTCTGACCGGTAATCAGGTATTTCAGGGCTTTCTTCATTTCATCGACCGAAACGATGCCGCTACCGGCTGCACCGGTTCCCGAAGGAACACCGATGGCCACCTGGTCTTCGGCCAGGGCCGGGAATTGGGCGCCGCAGTTGGTAAAGCCCTGCAACATGGCTTCGCACATCGACACGAGGAAGTCGGCCGAGCCGGGTTGGGCGTTGTTGCCATTGATATCGATGCACGAACCGGTATTGTAAAGTTGCACGTGCAGCACGGTCAGTTTGTCGCGCAAACCGTAGATGAGCGACAGGTAGGCAGGCGCATAGCCGGCACCGATACCAAACTGCACATAGGCCGTTTCGGGGGCCATGGTCAGGATAAAGTTGTCGCCAAAGTGGTCGCAGACATTGCGCAGCGCCGTCACCATCAACTGCGTGGTGGCATTGGGGTTGATAAACGAGTTGCTGTTACCACCGGCCGACGCTCCTTCGAAGTCGATATCCAGACCGTCGAAACCGTATTTTTCGATAATGGCGATCAGGGCGTTCTCAAATTTGATACGCTCTGCATCATTGGTCACAGAGATAATGCCGTTCTGGCCGCCAATCGACAGGTTGACCTTTTGGCCGCGGGCCTGACAGGTTTGGATGTCGGCGATAAAGGCAGCCTCGCTGGCATAAATCGAATTGTCGAGTACAAAGGTGGGTACCGAACGGTCGGTAGGCGAGGTTTCGGCAAACGACACGTTCAGGAAATCGTAGGCCTGGTTAACCTCCGAAAGTTTGAGGCCGTTGGCCGCACCGTTGTTAAAGTTGTGCCAGTAGCCGATAAGCAGGTGTTTTTTGAGGCACTTGGTCAGCACGCGGTCGTTCACCACACCGCCTTCGCCGCCTTCGTTGCCGCCTTCATTGCCACCTTCATTGCCACCTCCGTTGCCGCCGGTAGCGCCACAAGGGCCGACCAGGGTCCAAAGATAGCTGTAAGCGCCGTCGGGCGTACAACCCGCGGGCACCCAGTTGCCCGGCGTAATGGTATAGACATTGCCGTTGTAGGCAAACTGAACCCCGGCATGTTCACCATAAACATTGT